>JAJYGK010000203.1 GCA_021790715.1 Chloroflexota bacterium | reverse complement strand
TCCCGCGCACGGTCGACGAGAGCGCGCGCGCCCCCGGGCCGCCGCCGTACACGGCGCCGGCGAGGGAACCGCCGGCGAGCGTCGGATCGCCCCGGGCGAGCGACCCGCCCCCCGCGCCGGCGACCACGGTACCGGCAACGGCGGCACCGGCTCCCTCGACTGTCGTCGCGTCGCCGGTTCCGCCGGGGGCCGCGACGCCCGAACCCTCCTCGGCGGTCGTGGTGACGTTCCGCGTCGCCGACGGGTCGACCTTCCGGGTCGAGCTGGTCCGTCCCGCCGACATCCTGGTCGCGCGCGAGATCCTCGCCGGCACGCACGCGGCGATGATCCCGAACGGGCTCGTCGCGCCGGGCACGAGCGTCAACACCGGGTGGAGCTGGCACGTCGATCCGAACGACTTCGAGTGGGCCGAGATGACGGCCGAGGTCTGCGACGGCCTCCCGGCGTACGTGGAAGACCACACGATCACGTCCGACCGCTTCTGCCCGTGGGGCGCCAGGGTCGTCTCGGTCGAGCCGCTCCGATAGGCCGGGGCATCCGGGGGCAGCGCCGGTTCGACGGCCGGGCCTCCGGGGGAACGGGCCGGCGGCGCGGCCCGGGGCGGCGGCTGCCATGCTGTGGGCCATGGGCGACCGGCAGGGTGGTTCGCGCAACGGCCGGCCGGCGGGCTCGGCCCGCCGGGCGCCACGCGCCGCGCTGCAGCCGGGCTTCGGCTTCGATGGAGCGCCGGACGGGAGATCCCTGCCGCGCCGGTTCCGGCCGATGGTGGCCTCGCCGGCGCCCGGTCCGTTCGACGATCCCGCCTACCTCTTCGAGCCGTGGTGGCCCGGCGCACGCGTCATCGCGTTCGTGCACGCCGGCCGCGTGCGGGTGCAGGCGGACGAGCTGGCCGACGTGCTCGACGCGTTTCCCGAGCTCTCCGATCTCCCGCCCCGGCTCGCGGCAGACGAGGCCGTCGTGGAGGGCACCGTGGTCGTCCTCGACCCGGACGCCCGGCCCGACGCGCGGCTGCTCCGCGCACGCCTGGCGGGCGACGCGTCCGCGGCGCCCCGCCCGGGACGGGCGGGGTTCGTGGCGACCGACCTGCTGGAGCTGGACGGGCGCCGCCTGCGACGGGCCGCGTTCGTCGAGCGGCGCGAGCGGCTCGTGCGGCTCGTGGAGACGTCGGACTGGTGCACCGTGAGTCGCGGCTACCCGGGCGAGGGCCGGGAGCTCGCGGCGGCCGCCGCGGACCTCGGGTTCTCCGCGCTGTCGGCACACCGCCTCGACGCGCCGTACCGCGCCGGACCCGCGGGGGACGCGTGGCTGCGCGTGCCGATCCCCGGCACGCCCGAGCCTCCGGCGCGCCTCCCGCCGTTCCTCGCGGTGTTCCGCCGGCTGCCGCTCGACGACGCCGGCTGAGACCGGCGTTCGCGCGACAATCGGGGTGACCGGATTCGCGGGGGCGACGGCGGGGACGAGGAGGATCGATGGCGCGCGGCGACTGGTGGCGGCACGGCGTGATCTACCAGGTCTATCCGCGGAGCTTCCAGGACTCGAACGGCGACGGGATCGGCGACCTGCGCGGGATCACCGGCCGGCTGGACCACCTGAACGACGGGACGCCCGCCTCCCTCGGCGTGGACGCGATCTGGCTCTCGCCGTTCTACCCCTCGCCGCTGACCGACTTCGGGTACGACGTCTCCGACTACTGCGACGTCCACCCCGACTACGGCACGCTGGCCGATTTCGACGAGCTCGTGCGCCAGG
The DNA here is from genome assembly GCA_021790715.1 of Chloroflexota bacterium. Lineage (GTDB taxonomy): Bacteria > Chloroflexota > Limnocylindria > Limnocylindrales > CSP1-4 > JAJYNJ01. Next base: position 25,269 of record JAJYGK010000203.1, on the reverse strand, counting down.
CGCACCGCCACGGCATCCGTGTCATCGTCGACTTCGTCCCGAACCACACCTCCGACCGGCATCCCTGGTTCCGTGCGTCGCGTTCCTCGCGCGATGATCCGCATCGGGGCTGGTACGTCTGGCGCGATCCCCGCCCGGACGGCTCGCCGCCGAACAACTGGCGCAGCCTCTTCGCCGCGGTCGGGTCCGCCTGGACGTTCGATCCCGCCACCGGGCAGTACTACCTGCACTCGTTCCGCCGGGAGCAGCCCGACCTGGACTGGTGGAATCCCGAGGTTCGCGAGGCGATGCACGGCGTGCTGCGGTTCTGGCTCGACCGCGGTGTCGACGGCTTCCGCATCGACGTGGCGCACAAGATGGCGCGCGACCCGGACCTGCTGGATAACCCGCCCGAGCTCTACCGGGGCCGCCCGCTGCCGTCCCCGCGCCGCGACGAGGACTGGCCCGAGGTCCACGTGATCCTGCGCGACTTCCGTCGGCTGCTCGACGCCTACGACGACCGGATGGCGATCGGCGAGGTCGGCATCTTCGATCCGGCCCGCGTGGTGCGCTACTTCGGGACCTCGCTCGACGAGCTTCACCTCGTCTTCAACTTCTCGTTCGTCCGCCAGCCCTGGCGGGCGGAGGCGTTCCGGGACGCCGTGGACCGGTGCGAGGCGCTCCTTCCCGCCGGGGCATGGCCGGTGTACACGCTCTCGAACCACGACACGCCCCGGGCGCGCTCGCGCTACGGGGGCGAGGGCGGGCTGCCGCAGGGCGAGTGGGTGGAGGGCGGGATGCCGCCGTCGGGCGGCGACTCCGGGCTCGGCATGCGGCGCGCGCGCGTCGCGGCGATGCTCCTGCTGACGCTGCGCGGCACGCCGTTCCTGTACTACGGCGAGGAGATCGGCCAGGCCGACGGGGAGGTGCCGCCGGACCGCGTCGTCGACATCGACGGGCGCGATCCCGAGCGCACCCCGATGCAGTGGGACGGGACGCCTGGTGCGGGCTTCACGACGGGCGAGCCGTGGCTGCCGATCGGATCGGAGGCGCGGACGGTGAACGTGGCGGCCGAGCGCGACGATCCGCGTTCGCTGCTCTCGCTGTACCGCCAGCTGATCCGGTACCGCAGGGGATCCCGGCCGCTGCTCGCGGGGACGTACCGGGCCGTGGGGCACGAGCCGGGCATCTTCTCGTACGTCCGAGAGGCCGGGGGCCGCCGGCTCCTGGTCGCGCTCAACTTCACGTCGGCGCCGGTCCGCCTCGATGCGCCGGCGTTCGGGCTGCCGCCGACCGGGGTGGTCGAGGTCTCGACCGATCCCGATCGGCCTTCCGGACCGGTTTCGCTGGCTCCGCTCGAGGTCGGGCCCGACGAGGGCGTGGTGGTCGCCCTCTGACCGCCAGCCTGCGGCACCGCCGGCGCGTTACGCTCGCACCATGCAGTTCGAGTTCGCGACCGCGACGCGGATCGTGTTCGGGCCGGGGAGGCTGCACGAGATCGGGACGATCGCGGCGGGGTTCGGGCACCGGGCCCTGGTCGTGTGCGGCGCCTCGGCCGGCCGTGCCGCACCACTGGAGGCGCTGCTCGAGGAAGCCGGGCTCTTCCACGAGCGGTTCCCCGTCCCCGGCGAGCCGACGATCGGGCTCGTCGAGGAGGGCGTGCGGGTCGCGGAGCGGAACGACGCCCGGGTCGTGATCGGGTTCGGCGGCGGGAGTGCGATCGACACCGCCAAGGCGATCGCGGCGATGCTGGGCAACGGCGGCGCGCTGCTCGACCACCTGGAGGTGATCGGCGCGGGGCGCCCTCTGGAGCGGCCGTCGGTCCCCTGGATCGCGGTGCCGACCACGGCCGGCACCGGCAGCGAGGTGACGCGCAACGCGGTCCTCGCCTCGCCCGAACACCGCGTCAAGGTGAGCCTCCGGAGCCCCTCGATGCTCGCCCGCGTGGCGCTGGTCGATCCGGCCCTCACTGCGTCGCTTCCCCCGGCGACGACGGCGAGCTCCGGGCTCGACGCCCTCACCCAGCTCGTCGAGCCGTTCACCTCGTCGCGCGCCACGCCGCTCACCGACGGCTTCTGCCGCGAGGGGATGGCCCGCGCGGGGCGTTCGCTGCGACGCGCGTTCGAGGCGGCAGGCGAGGGGCGGGAGGCGCCCGAGGCGCGTGAGGACATGTCGCTCGCCGCGCTCCTCGGCGGGCTGGCGCTCGCGAACGCGGGGCTGGGGGCGGCGCACGGCTTCGCCGCGCCGATCGGGGGCCGGTTCGACGCGCCGCACGGCGCGGTCTGCGGCCGTCTGCTGCCGGCCGTGGTCTCCGTGAACGTCGCCGCGCTGCGCCGGTCCGGACCCGGCGCAGCCGGAACGCTCGCCCGCTACGACGAGGCCGCCCGGATCCTCCTCGCGCGGCCCGGCGTCACGGCGCTCGACCTGGTGGCGTGGCTGACGGACCTGGTCGATTCGCTCGCGACCCCCCGCCTGGGCACGTACGGCATCGGTCCGTCGGACGTGCCGGACCTGGTCGCGGCCGCGGCGGTGGCGAGCAGCATGCAGGCGAACCCCGTGCGCCTGTCGCCCGCGGAGCTCGCCGAGATCCTCGAGCGCTCGCTGTAGCCGCGCGGCCGCTCGCTGCGCTCAGCGCCGGAACGCACCCGCCAGCAGCGCGGCGCCGATGACGATGAGGGCGGCCGGCCAGACGAGCGACACGTCGAAGGACGGGACCGCCTGCTGGAGCAGGAAGATCCCGCCCACGACCACGAGGATCACGCCGAAGACGAGCCCGGCCATGCTCGCGTCCCCGCCCCACCGCTGGCTGCGCCAGTAGGCGCGCTGCGCGCGACGCTGGGCGCGCCAGTAGGCGCGCTGCGTGTGCCAGTCGGCACCGGGCGGTGGCGGTGGAGGCGGAGGCCCCCAGTTGCCCCAGGTCCCCGGACCCGCGCCGGATGCATCACCTGCAGCGCCCCCCTGGCCGCCGGCCCCGGTCGTGTCCGCCGGCGCGCCCGACGGCTCGCCGCCCGGGCCCGTGCCGCTCCCGGGGGCCGTCCCGGAGTCCGGCGTCCCCGGGGTGCCCTGCCCTCCGGGCCCCCACATCGGACCCCAGCCGGGCCATCCCGGGGCGCCCGCCGGAGGCTCCTCGGGAACCACCATCGCCATGACGATGTACACGATCAGCAGCGGGAAGATACCCGTCAGGATGCCGAGCACCACCCACGCGAGTCGGACGAGCGACGGGTCGAGGTCGAAGTGCTCGGCCATGCCTCCGCAGAGGCCCGAGAAGACCCGGTCCGTGCTGGACCGGTACAGCCGGTCGTTCACTGGCATCCCCCTGCCGGATCGAGGTTGACGGAGGCGAGATTGGCGTCGAGCTGCAGGTCGATCCGGTTGCCGGCGCTCGAGTAGTTCGGGCTCGTCCACGTGTCGCCGCTGTGCGCGAACCCGTTCGCGGCGAAGTCCGTGGACGAGAGCGCGCCGGATACCCGGATCCTGATCCCGCTGGCGGCGGGTGCGCACAGGTCGAGCGAGCCGGCGTTCACCGAGAGCGAGCCGGCCGTGCTCGACGATGCGGGGAGGTTCACCCTGGCCGAGCCCGCGTTGACGTGCACCTGGATCGCGGCGACCGTCGCGTGCGAGAGATCGATGCTGGCGTCTCCGGCGTTCACCTCCGAGTCGAGGCTGGCGAGGTTGGCACCGGCCAGGTCGAGGTGACCCGAGCCGGCGTTCACACCGACGGTGAGATCGATCTGCGGTGTCGTCGGCAGGGTCACCGTCCAGGTCCGATTGTGCGCTCCGGTCACGTTCCAGAATGCGTCCGACCGGGCGGGTGCGGCGATGCCGAACGAGCTGCCGGACTGGTCGACCACGGCCGCCCCGCCCTGGGGATCCCGGCCCTGGAAGGACCAGCCGCTGCCGGGTTGGGTGTCCACGGTCAGGACGCCGCAGTCCATCTGGATGCGGGCCGTCCCGGTGCTGGAGAACGTCCCGCTCCCCTGGCTCGCGACGATCGGACCCGTGACGTTCGGGTTTCCGCATCCAGCGACGTTGCCGAGATCGGGCCCGGACGCGAGCAACCCGCCGAACACGATCCCGAAGGTCGCCGCGACGAGCATGCCGCCCGCGACGGCGGCAGGCGTGCGCCGCAGGAGGATGCCGACGCCGATCCCGACGATGACCAGCGGCCAGAGCCGCCACGCATCGCCGGCGGTGGACTGGGCCACCAGGCCCTGGCGGACCAGCAGCGGCACCCCTCCGAGTGCGATGAAGAAGATTCCCCAGCCGAGGAACCTGCGGTCGATCCGCACCTGTCGTGATCCTCCCTCTCCATTCCGGCCACGAACGCGGGGACGGTGACGCGACGCATGCGATGGGCGATCCGAGCGTAATTGAGGGCGCAAGCCGGGGGCCAGACCCGTTCGGCACGTGTCCCCGGGTGCCCGATCCCGCCGCTGCGGCCGGCCGACTGGCACACTCGTGGCATGTCAGCGCGCGACTTCCTGCGCTCGAACGCGGCGACACTGGCGATCGGGCTGCTGGCGCTCGCCGTCGGGACGCTGGCCGGGTGGTCCGACGTCTTCGCGCGCGCCGTGCTGGCACCCCCGCCGATCCTGCGCCTGCTGCTCTCCGCCGCGGCGTTCCTGCTCGGGGTGGCCTGGCTGCTCCAGGCGCTCGAGCGGCTCTCCGGGTCGCCCGAGCCGGCCGGGCTGGTCCGCGGCGTGCGGTTCGTGTTCCTCGCCGTGGCGGCGTTCGCGGCCGCGCTCGGGTGGCTCGTGGGACAGGCCGTGCCGGTCGTGATCGCGCTCGTGATCGCCGGCGTGGACGTCGTCGAGACGACGGTCCTGCTGGTGGTGCTGGTCGCCCGGGGTCCCGACCGGGGCGCCTGAGCCGGGCTGCTCCATGCGGGTCGGCTTGCCGCGTTGACCGCGGGGGAGGATAGTCGGCGCATGCGTGCACTCGTCGTCGAACGTCCGGCCCCGGCGGCCGACCATCCGCTCCACCCCGCCGACCTCGCCGTGCCGGAGCCGGGGCCCGGGGAGATCCGGCTCCGCGTGACCGCCTGCGCCGTCTGCCGCACCGACCTGCAGATCGCCGAGGGCGACGTGCCCGCGCGGCGGATGCCCGTCGTGCCGGGACACCAGGTCACCGGCGTCGTCGAGGCCGTCGGGTCGGGAGTGGAGGAGTGGCGTGTCGGCGATCGCGCCGGCGTCGCCTGGCTCGCGGGCGCCTGCGGGCACTGCGAGTTCTGCACGACCGGGCGCGAGAACCTCTGCCCGGAGGCCCGGTTCACCGGGTGGGACCGGGACGGCGGGTACGCCGAGCACATGACCGCGCGCGCCGACTTCGCACTCCGGCTGCCCGACACCTTCGCCGACCTGGATGCCGCCCCGCTCCTGTGCGGCGGGATCATCGGGTATCGCTCGCTCAAGGTCTGCGGGATCCGGCCCGGCGGACGCCTCGGCCTGTACGGGTTCGGCGCGTCCGCCTCGCTCGCGATCCAGGTGGCGGTGCACTGGGGCTGCGAGGTCTACGTCTGCACGCGCTCGGAACGCGAGCAACGGCGGGCGCTGGAACTCGGGGCGCGCTGGGCGGGCGGCTACGATGCCCTGCCGCCGGTCCCGCTGCAGGCCGTCGTGACCTTCGCGCCGGCAGGGGACGTGGTGGTCGCGGCGCTGCGCGCGCTCGACCGCGGCGGCACGGTGGCGATCAACGCGATCCACCTCGACCGCATCCCGGAGTTCCCCTACGACCTGCTCTGGTGGGAACGGTCGATCCGGAGCGTGGCGAACTTCACGCGGCAGGACGCGCGGGAGTTCCTGGCGCTGGCCGCCGAGATCCCGATCCGGACCGCCGTCGAGCCGCTGCCCCTCGAGGCCGGCAACGACGCGCTCGTGCGGCTCGAGGCAGGTCGCGTGGAGGGCGCCTTCGTGCTCCTGCCGCCGGGATCGCCGGCGGCCTGACCGAGTTCGCCGGCCCTGTCCGGCCGAAGGGGGCTGCGCGGGCAGCGGCCGAAGCGGGGCCTGCACGGCCCCCGGCGGAAGGGCGGCCCGGGCGGGCTCCGGCCGCCGCTCCGGTATCGTCACCACGAGCGATACAGGACGAAGCCCCCGCGCCCGCCGCACCATCACCGGCGGCCGGGTCGCGACCCCCGAGCACGGGAAGGAGTCGGCGCATGGCGCTTGCCACGAGGCCGCTCGGTTCGAGCGGCATGGACATCACGACGGTCGGGTTCGGCGCCTGGGCGATCGGTGGAGGCGAATGGGCCTACGGATGGGGCCCCCAGGACGACGACGCCTCCGTCGCGGCGATCCGCCGCGCGGTCGACCTCGGCGTGAACTGGATCGACACGGCCGCGATCTACGGCCTCGGCCACTCCGAGGAGGTCGTGGGCCGCGCGCTCCGCGAGACCCCCGAGGCGGACCGGCCGCTCGTCTTCACGAAGTGCGGAATGATCCCGGACCGGTCGCGCCCGTTCGAGGATCCCCGGCGCACCCTCCAGCCGGCGTCCGTTCGGCGCGAACTGGAGGCATCGCTCCGGCGGCTCGGCGTCGAACGGATCGACCTGTACCAGTTCCACTGGCCCGACCAGACGGACACGCCCGTCGAGGATTCGTGGGGCGAGATGGCGCGGTTCGTCGAGGAGGGGAAGGTCCGCGCGATCGGCGTCGCGAACTTCGACACGGCCCTGCTGGAGCGCTGCGAGGCGATCCGCCACGTCGATTCGCTCCAGCCGCCGTTCTCCCTGGTCCGGCGCGGTGCCGGCGCCGACGTCATCCCGTGGGCGGAGGCGCACCGGACGGGCGTCATCGTCTACAGCCCGATGCAGTCGGGGATCCTGACCGACACGTTCTCGGCCGAGCGCGTGGCGCGCATGGACGAGAAAGACTGGCGGCGGCGCAACGCGCAGTTCAACGAGCCCGCGCTGTCCGCCAACGTCGCGCTCCGCGACGCGCTCCGGCCGGTCGCCCGGCGGCACGACACGACCGTGGCCGCCGTGGCGGTCGCGTGGACGCTGTCCTGGCCGGGCGTCAGCGGGGCGATCGTCGGTGCGCGGTCCGCCTCCCAGGTCGACGGCTGGGTTCCGGCCGCGTCGTTCTCGCTCACCGGCGAGGACCTGGCCGAGATCGGACGGGCGCTGGAGCGCACGCAGGCCGGGTCGGGCCCGCGGCAGCCCTCGACGCCGGCACCGCAGCCGTCGATGGAGGCACGGTCATGACCCGCCTGGCGGTGCTCGGCACCGGGAAGATGGGGCGCGCGATCGCCGGTCGCCTCGCCGCCATCGATCCCGACATCGCGCTCTGGAACCGCACGCGCTCGCGCGCGGAGGGCCTGGGGATCGGCCGCGTCGCCGCCACGCCCGCCGATGCCGTGCGCGGCGCGGAGATCGTGGTCAGCAGCCTGACCGGCCCCGACGCGGTGCGCGCCGCGTACCTCGGTTCGTCGGGCGCGCTCTCCGCCCGCGAGCCGGCGCTCTACGTGGAGATGAGCACCGCCGGCCCCGACCTGGTGGAGGAACTGCTCCCGCGGGTCGAGGAGACCGGCGGCCGGCTGCTCGATGCGCCGATCCTCGGCGCGCCGGGGGCCGTTGCGGCGGGCCGGGCGGCGGTGCTCGTCGGCGGTGGCGCGCCCGACGTGGACCGGGCCCGCGAGGCCCTGTCCCGTCTCGGGGAAGTCCGGCACGTCGGCCCGAGCGGGAGCGCGGCACGCCTCAAGCTCGTCTCGAACGCCATGCTGGCGGCGATCATCGTGGAGGCCGCGGAGCTCCAGGTGGCGGGCGAGGCCGCCGGCCTCGGCCGGGACGACGTCTTCTGGGTCCTCGCGCGGCTGGCGACCCCGCTCGGACTGCGGCAGGCCGGGTACCTCGAGGACCGGCACGAGCCGGCGATGTTCGCGGTCCGCGACCTGCGCAAGGACGTGAACCTCGCCCTCGCGCTCTTCGCCCGTTCGGGCGCATCGACGCCTCTCGCGGCGGCGGCCGCGGCGCGGGTCGACGAGACCTCGCAGCGCTGGCCGGGCCTCGACATCACCGCGGTCATCCGCTCGTACCGCGCGGGCGAGGTTTCCCGGTCCGGATCGGGGGACTGAGGGCGGGGGTTCGGCGACCCTGGCGGTCCGGCAGCGCCGCCGGGGGCCGGATCCCGGCCCCGACGCAACGCGCGGGCAACGATCGCGGGGCCGGGTCGGCGCCGAACGCACGGTCGGCGGGACTACGGTCGGGCGATGGAGGTGTCGGCCATGCCGGCGAGCGCATCCAGGCGATCCTTGCGCGCTTCCCCGGCGACCCTGCATCAGCCCGCGGGGACACGGTCCCGCCACGGCCGTGGTGGTGACGGGGCCACGGGACGCGCGGAGGCGGTCAGCGCAGGAGGCGCGACAGCCGGCGATCCGCCAGCGGTCTGCCGCCGGTCTGGCAGGTGGGGCAGTACTGCAGCGACCGGTCGGCGAACGAGACCTCGCGGATCGTGTCGCCGCAGACCGGACAGGGCAGCCCGGTCCGTCCGTGGACGCGCATCCCGGAGCGCTTCTCGTCCTTGAGCTCCGACGCGGGCACGCCCTCGTTGCGGCGCAGCGCCTCGTCGAGGATGCCGCGCAGGGACTCGTGGAGCCGCACGATCTCCTCCGCCGTGAGGTTGCCGGCCGGGCGGAAGGGCGAGAGGCGTGCCGCGTGCAGCGCCTCGTCCGAGTACGCGTTGCCGACGCCCGCGATCAGCGACTGATCGGCCAGCAGGTGCTTGACCTGGCCGGTCCGGCTGGCAAGCAGGCGGCCGAGCGTCGCCGCGTCGAACGCGGGATCGAGCGGATCGATCCCCAGGCGTGCGATCCCCGGTACCGCCTCCGGCGAGCGGACGACGTGGATCGCCAGGCGTTTCTGTGTGCCCGCCTCGGTCAGGTCGAACGCGGCGCCGTCGTCGAGCGTCACGCGCAGCGCCAGGGGCCCTCCGCGGAGACGCGGGCGGGATGCCCCGGCCGGCACGGCACGCAGGTCGGACGAGCCGGGCGCGGCGGGCGCCCCGGGGCGGGCCGGCGAGCCGGACGCACCGGGGCCGCCCGGCACGGGCGCGTCGTGCCAGCGGAGCCAGCCCGCGCGGGAGAAGTGGACGGCGAGCCAGAGCGCGCCCGTGCCGCCCGCGGCGTCCTCCTTCCCGCCGCGACCCTCTGCGTCCGCAGGCGCCCCCTCGGCGGTCTCGATCAGCAGGAACTTGCCGCGTCGTCCGGCCGAGGCGATCGTGCGCCCGACCAGCGCCGACGGGGGCGGGTCCGCCGTCTTCAGGGCCGCGAACGACAGCAACTCGACGCGCGCGATCCGCCGCCCTCGCGCCCTCCGCTCGACGAACGCCGCCAGCGCCTGGATCTCCGGCAGCTCGGGCATGACCGGGCTACCCGGGCCGCTCGTAGACGCGGCCGACCGTGACCACCGCGGGAAGTCGCCCGAGCACCTCCCCGAGCGGGGCGACGTCGAGCGAGCCGTCGCGGCCCGCCACGACCAGCCGGCCCTCCACGAGCAGCGGGTTCTGGGGGCGCGCATCCATGTCGGCCAGGTCGAACCGGTAGCGCTCGGGGGCCGTCTCCAGTGCGCGGCCGACCGCGTCCCTGAGCTCGCGCTCGACGCGGTCACGTGCCGCCTCGGCGCGCGAGTCGTGGCGCACCTCGCGCACCGCTCGCCAGGTGGGCCGGCGCAGCAGGATTCCGCGCCACAGCTCCGCCACGCGCGGCGTCACGCAGCCGGAACGCGGGAGGGCGTGCTCGTCCACGTGCTCCCCGCGCGCCCAGAGCGCCGCCTGGTGCAGCAGGGCGTACTCGTCGAGCATCACGTAGTCGGGGAGCGCGTCCAGCGGGTTGCGGTCGCCGAAGATCGCGTCGATCGCGGGCCCGAACGCCTCGGCCAGGTCGAGGTCGATGGCGCGGACGGTGCGGTGGAAGTAGACGGTGTTGTACATGAACAGCCGTGCCGTCAGGAACATCTCGAGCGCGCCCAGCCCCGCCTCGTACAGCGCGAGTCCGCGCTCCGACATGAACGCGTAGCGGCGCAGCCGGTCGGCGTCGACCGGCCCGGCCGCCACGCCGGTCATCAGCGCATCGCGGCGCACGTAGTCGAGGTTGTCGACCGTGAAGACGCCCGAGAACAGGGGCTGCAGGCGCCGCACCCAGAGCGGCATCGAGGCGTCCTCGAGCGGCGGCTTCGAGATCAGGAACCCGATCCAGCGCGGGTCGATCCGCTCGCCCGGCGCGAACGCCGCGCGCTCCGGCTCCGAACCCGGCGCGCGGCGCAGCTGCCCGATCAGCGCCCCCAGCTCGCGCTCGACGATCGCCTGGCCCAGGTCCTCGTGCGTGAGGCGCTTGGCCGGATCCCGGCTCGGATGGGCCGGCGCCGGCCAGCGGACCAGCACGTGCTCGTCGAAGAAGTGGGCGAACGGGCCGTGCCCGACGTCGTGCAGCAGGCCCGCGACCCGCAGCGTCTCGACCACCAGGGCCTCGGACGGGATGCCGCCTTCCGGGCCACCGTCATCGCCGGCCGCCGGGAGCGCCCGGAGCACCTCGCGCAGCGTCGGGTAGAGCGCCTCGCCCCACAGCCCGGCCTCGTGCATCACGCCGAGCGCGTGGACGAAGCGCGAGTGCTCCGCGCTCGGGAAGACCCAGCGGGCGCTCTGGAGCTGGCTGATCCGCCGCATGCGCTGCAGCCACTGCGTGTCGAGGAGGTCCTCCTCGGCCGCCGATTCGGCGGGCAACCCGGCGCGTGCCGACTGCTCGGGCATCAGCCGCTTCGTCAGCTCGATGTACCCGTGGACGGGATCGCTGATGAGGTTGACCGCCTCGAAGCGGGGGTGCGGCATGGCTGGAAGTGTAGACGGCGTCAGGGCTCCGCCCTCGCTCGCCCCGACGGATCCGGGGATCGCTCGTCCACCGCGCGAGGTGTGCCGGTGCGGGCCGGGCATGGCCGACCGTGTCGGTACGGGGCCGTGTTCCGGCTGGTGCCGGTGGACGCCGAGACCCGATGACGCGACCCGATGATCTGCAACTGCGCGACGTTCCCGTACCATGTGCATGGCCGCGACGGGGGCCGGCGTACGTGCGCATGTGCTGCGTCGGGTCGCTGGCCTTCTTTCCCATGGCATCACGTGGCGTCGGGACGCCACCGCACCAGGGTGGTCGGTACATGAAGGTTGGGATCGCCAGGGAGACAGCGCCGGGCGAGCGCCGCGTCGCGCTCGTCCCGGAGACGCTGGGCAGGATCCAGAAGGTCGGAGCGGAGATCATCGTCGAGCGCGGGGCCGGGCTCGGTTCGCACTTCCCGGACGACGCGTACGAGGCGGCCGGTGCGACGATCGTCTCGACCGAGGAGCTGTACGCGCAGGCCGACGTCGTCGCGCGCGTGCAGAAGCCGTCGCCGGCCGAGGTCGGCATGATGCGGCAGGGCCAGGCGGTGGTCGGGCTCCTGCAGCCGCTGCTCGACCCGCATCTCGCGGCGGATCTCGCCGCGCGCGGCGTCATCGAGATCAGCCTCGACGCGATCCCGCGCACGCTCAGCCGGGCCCAGACGATGGACGCCCTCTCCTCCCAGGCGAACGTGGGCGGATACAAGGCCGTGGTCCTGGCTGCCGAGGCCTACGGGCGCTACTTCCCGATGCTGACCACGGCGGCCGGCACCGCCAAGCCCGCCAACGTACTCGTGCTCGGCATCGGCGTGGCCGGCCTCCAGGCGATCGCGACGGCCCGCCGGCTCGGCGCGATCGTGAAGGCCTACGACGTCCGGAAGGAGACGGCAGAGCAGGCCCGCAGCGTGGGCGCGACCTTCATCGAGCTCAAGTCGGTCGCCGACGCGACCGGCGAGGGCGGCTACGCCCGCGCGCTGACGCCCGAGGAGCAGAAGGCGCAGCAGGAGGAGCTCAACGGCCACATCGCCGCCCAGGACATCGTGATCACGACCGCGCAGGTGCCCGGCCGTCGCCCGCCGCTCCTCGTCACCGCCGCCGCGGTGGCCGGCATGAAGCCCGGATCGGTGATCGTCGACATGGCGGCGAGCGACCTCGGTGGGAACTGCGAGCTCTCGCAGGCCGGCCAGACGGTCGAGACGCCGAACGGCGTGACGATCCTCGCGCCCACCAACCTGCCCGCCACGATGCCCGGCAGCGCGAGCCTCTTCTACTCGCGCAACCTGGCGGCGCTGCTGCTCGCATTCATCAAGGACGGACGGCTCACCATCGATCCGAAGGACGAGGTGCACGCGGCGACCGTCATCACGAACGACGGCCAGGTGGTGCAGGCGGCCACGAGGAAGCTGCTCGAGCCCGCCCCCGGCCCGGCCACCGGAGGTTCCGCCGCATGACGCTCGAACAACTGCTGTCGTCCCTCACGATCTTCGTGCTCGCGATCCTCGTCGGCTTCGAGGTCATCAGCAAGGTCCCGGCGACGCTGCACACGCCGCTCATGTCGGGCGCCAACTCGATCCACGGGATCGTGCTCGTCGGCGCGATGCTGATCGCGGCCGTCGCCAACAACCCGCTCAGCTTCCTGCTCAGCGTGCTCGCCGTCGCGTTCGCCTCGATGAACGTCGTCGGCGGGTACCTGGTCACCGACCGCATGCTCGAGATGTTCAAGAAGCGGCCGGCCGCTGGGGCCGGGAAGCCGGGGGCGAAGCACGCCGCCGGGGGCGAGGCCTGACGCGATGTCGTTCGACACCTTCATCCGGCTCGTCTACATCGTGGCCGCCGCGCTCTTCGTGGTCGGCCTGCACATGATGAACTCGCCCGCCACGGCGCGGCGGGGCAACCAGATCTCCGCGGTGGGCATGGCCGGCGCCGTGGTCGGCACGATCCTGCTCATCGCGTCCGGGTCGGTCACGGCGACCGGGACCCTGATCTGGCCGATCATCGTCGTCGGCATCGTCGTCGGCGGGGGCGTCGGCGCCTACACGGCGCGCACCGTGAAGATGACCGCGATGCCGCAGCTCGTCAGCATCTTCAACGCGATGGGCGGCGGCGCGGCCGCGCTGGTCGCGATCGACGAGTTCGTCAAGGCGGTCGGCCTCGGTCCGCACACCCTCGGCACGGCCGAGGTCGTGGCGACGGTGCTCGACGTCGTCATCGGCTCGGTCACCTTCACCGGCTCGGTGATCGCGGCCGGCAAGCTGCAGGGCATCGTGACGGGCACGCCGGTCAAGCTGCCGGCCGGCCAGGCCATCAACGTCGTGCTCGCGGTCGTGGCGCTCGTGGCCGCGCTCTACCTGCTCTTCGTCGGGCAGGTCCTCGGCATCCTCGTGCTCCTGCTCCTCGCCGCGCTCATCTTCGGCGTGACGATGGTGCTGCCGATCGGCGGCGCCGACATGCCGGTGGTGATCTCGCTGCTGAACGCGTTCACGGGCACGGCCGTGGCGATGGCCGGCTTCGTCATCGACAACCCCGTCCTGATCATCGCCGGCGCGCTCGTCGGTGCCTCGGGCGGCATCCTGACGAAGCTCATGGCCGACGCGATGAACCGCTCGATCCTGAACATCATCGTGGGCGGCTTCGGGACCGGCGACGTGGCCGCGGGTGCGGCCGGGGCGGTCGCCGGAGCTGCCGGGGGCAGCGTCCGCGAGCTCACCGTGGACGACGCGGCGATCCAGCTCACCTACGCCCAGCACGTGATCATCGTGCCCGGCTACGGCCTCGCCGTGGCCCAGGCGCAGCACGCCGCAGCGGAGCTGGCCGGACTCCTCGAGGAGCGGGGCGTGGACGTCAAGTACGCCATCCACCCCGTCGCCGGCCGCATGCCCGGGCACATGAACGTGCTCCTGGCCGAGGCGAACGTGCCGTATCCGCAGCTCTGGGAGATGGAGGACATCAACCCCGAGTTCCAGCGGGCCGATGTCGCGCTCGTCCTCGGCGCGAACGACGTCACCAACCCGGCGGCACGGTCGGACCCGTCGAGCCCGATCTACGGCATGCCGATCCTCGATGTCGACAAGGCGGCGAACATCATCGTCGTCAAGCGCTCGATGCGGCCCGGGTATGCGGGTATCGACAACCTGCTGTACACGGACCCGAAGACGGGGATGCTCTTCGGCGACGCGAAGGACGTCCTGACGCAGCTCATCGGGGCCGTCAAGGGGCTGTAGGACGACGGGCCCCGGGCTGCCGGCCCGGGGTTCGGCGAGAGCGCCGGAGGAACGGATGGACGAGCGGCACAGCGTCCAGCTCCAGGCGGAGGTCCACGCACCGCGCGACGTCGTCTGGCCGCTGCTCTCCACGCCGGACGGGCTCGGCCGCTGGCTCGAGCCGGCGGAGATCCCCGCCGCCGTCGGCGGCCGTGTCCGGATCGAGTTCGTGCCGGCCGCCGCGACCGGGACCCTGCTCGCCGTCGATTCGCCGCAGCACGTCTCGTTCACGTTCGACTGGGACGGGGCACCGATCGGCCAGCCGACGGTCGTCGCGTTCGACGCGATCGACCACGGCGCGGCGACCCACCTGACGCTCCGGCACGTCGGGCTTCCGGGCGGAGCCGTTCGCGATCGTCACGACGCGCTCTGGCGCGAGCGGTTCGGCCGCCTGGTCCGCGTCGCCGAGGAGGCCGCGAGGGAGCGGCGGGTCGCGTCGGCCGGGTGAGGAGGGGCCGGGGTCAGCCCGGCTCGCCGTAGGTCGCGGCCGCCCGCCGCAGCTGCTCCACCACGCTCGCGCGCAGCTCGGGCGGCTCGAGCACCTCGGCGTCGGCCCCCCAGCCCAGGATCCAGACCTGGATCTCGTAGAGCCCGGCCACGCGGCCGTGCCACACGACCGATCCGTCCGCCTGCGGCTCGAGCACCTGGCTGGCATGCCAGCGCGTCTCGGCCACGCGCCGCGCCACGGACGGCGAGAAGCGCACCGCGACGGCCTGCACGGGCTGATCGGCGATGACGTCCCACCCGCGTGCCAGGAGCGCCGCAGCCCCGGCACCCTCCGACGCGTCGAACGTGTCGGTGGTCAGCGACGCCTCGCGGATGCGCTCGACCTTGAACGTGCGCTGCCCGCCGCGCCCCTCGTCGTGCCCGATCAGGTAGAGGGCGTGCGTCAGCGCCGACGGCTCGATCGCGAACGGGCGGACCCGCGCCCGGCGGACGCCGCGGGACGCGTCGTAGGTCGCGGCGTCGTACTCGATCTCCACCACCCGGCCGCGCGCCCAGGCCTCCGTCAGCGTCCGGAAGACGCGCGTGAAGCGCGGATCGGGCGGACGCTGGGCCACGATGTCGGCGGTCGCCTGCACGTGCTCGGCGAGGACCGGCGGCAGGACGGCCGCGAGCTTGACGAACGCCCCGATCAGCTCGCTGTCGTACTCGTCGCTGGCCTTGGCGAGAGCACGCGCCGCCAGGAACAGCGTCATCGCCTCGTGGAGGGTCAGGTCGAGCGGCGGCAGGAACGCGCCCTCCTCGAGCCCGTAGCGGCCGCCGTCCTGCCAGATCGGCAGCCCGGCGTCGCGCTCCATCGCCGCCAGGTCACGGTAGACGGTCCGCTTCGACACGCCGACGAGGTCGGCGATCGCCGCCGCAGCGATCCCGTCCCGGTGCTGGTGCAGCACTCGCGCGATCTTCAGGTAGCGCGCCGCGCGATCCCACTTCAGGCCTGCGCGATCGTCGTTGCCGGCCGCGTCGCGGGTCCCGCCGCGGCCTCCCGCAGGCCCGCTCACGACGGCGGGACCTGGATCGCCGGCGCCGACGCGAGTGGGTGGACGGTGAGCGTCGCCCCGATGAGGGCCTGGAGCCCGGACGGCCAGTCGCCCGGCACCAGGCCCTGCACGGAGACGGCCGCCATCGCCAGGGTCCCGTCGTCGCGCGTCCACCAGTCGAGGTTGCCCCGCCAGTCGGCGATCGATTGGCCGTTGGCGAGCGCGGGCTGTCCCAGCAGCCAGCGCAGGGGGCGGAACGCCTGCGTGGCGATGGACCCGCCGGTCAGGAGGCGGCAGTGGCGTGCGGGCGCGTTCCCCACGACCTCGAGCCCGACATCCTCGGCCGCCAGCCGGGCGGGACCGGAGAGCGCCACGTCGATCACCTCGGTGTCGAGCGTCTCGCGATCGCGGACGACGACGGGCGCGGGGGCCTCCCCCACGGGCACGTACGGCACGATCTGCTCCTGCAGGGGGACGGAGAGCCAGCTCCCGGCGCCGGACCGGAGCCACGCCCCGGATGCCGTCCGGACGTACGCCAGCGCGGTCGGCTCGTCGCCCACGTCCACCGGCCAGCCGGAGAGTGTCGCGGTCCAGCGCTCCAGCTGGCCGGCCCGAACGCCGGTGAGCGAGACGCTGCCGATCTGGCGGCCGTCGTCCTTCGAGGCCGCCTCGATCGTGACCGCCGCGTTCGGCGCCGCGCGCACGGCGGCGGTGCAGGGTGGCGGCAGTGCCGCCTCGGCGGTCGCGCCGGGCGCCGGGCTCGAGCCGGTGATGGCGGACGCGCCGGCGGTCGGCGCCGCGACGGGCGCGGCCACGGGGCGCGCGTGTGCGAGGGCGGTGGCCAGTGCGGCCACGCCGGAGATCCCGGACCCGGCGCCCGTCATGGCAACGGCGAGGAGCAGCGCCAGCGCCAGCCGCGCGCGGCGCACGGCCCCCGGTCCGAGCACGCGGCGCGAGAGCCCGATGCCGGCGAAGAGGGCGGCCGCGGCGAGCGAGAGGAACCAGCCGTACGCATCCTCGGCCGAGGGCAGGAACGGGGACGCGCTGGGTTGCAGCAGGGCGGACCCGAGATCGCCGACGGACGGGGCAAGGAGCAGCAGTTCGAGGATCCCCAGCCACCCGACGGCCGCCGCGGCCCGGTCGCTGCGCACGACGGGCGGCCACGCCAGCGCGAGCAGGGAGGCCGCCAGGCCGACGATCGGCGTCGCGGCGACCAGCGGGGCGACGGGCACACCGGGGTGGTAGGCCACGAGCACGGCGAGGGCGGCGGCGCCCCAGAGGACGGCCGCGACCGAGGCCAGCAGGCGCAGGTGGATGGCACGGACGCGCACCGCGCCAGTGTACGGTCGGCTAGCATCGGCCCATGCCCCACTCGTTCCTGCGGCCCGTCCTGACGCCCGCCGCGGCGTCGTCGGCGCCCGCGCCGGCCGCCCCGCTCGTCAGCCTGACCACCGACTTCGGCTCCGGCGATCCATGGCCGGCGATCTGCCGGGGGGTGATCCTCTCGATCGCGCCCGGCGTGCGGCTGCTCGACGTCAGCCACGACGTCGCGAAGTTCTCGATCGCGGACGGCGCCGTCCTGCTCTGGGCCGCGCTGCCGTACCTGCCGGTCGGCGCGCACGTGGCGGTCGTCGACCCGGGGGTGGGCACGGCGCGACGGGCGATCGGCGTCCGCGTCGTGCGGGGCGACGTCCTGGTCGGTCCCGACAACGGCCTCCTGCTGCCCGCCGCCGAGCGCCTGGGCGGGATCGTCGCGGTGCACGCCCTGGAGTCGCCGCGATACCGGCTCCCCGCGGTGAGCGCGTCGTTTCACGGCCGCGACATCTTCGCCCCGGCCGGTGCCCACCTGGCCCTCGGCGTGCCGCTCGAGGAGTTCGGGACGCGGCTCGACCCGTCGGCGCTGGTGCGCCTCGAGCTGCCTGCGCCGACCATCTCGGACGGCGCGCTCGACACGACCGTCGTCTCGGTCGACTCGTTCGGCAACGTCAAGCTTGCCGGCGAGCCGGCCGACCTGGAGGCCGCCCTCGGCCCGCTGGTGCCCGGCGATGTGCTCCACGTGGAACGACCCGACGTGACGGTCGCCGACGGCGACCCTGCCCCGTCCCGGTCGCGCGCCATCGTCCTGACGTGGCAGCGCACGTTCGGCGCCGTCCCGGAGGGCGACCCGCTGCTCTACGAGGATTCGCACGGACGGCTGTGTCTGGCCGTCTCCCTGGGCGACGCCGCCGGGCTGTTCCGTCTCCAGGCCGGTGACCGGGTCGCGATCCGCCGCCCTGCCGGCCCCTCCGGCGGCAGCCGATAGGTTCGAGGCCGGCGCCTGCCGACAGGCAGAGGCAGGCACAGCGGCAGCCCACAGGCTGCGGCACGTCCACCGGCAGCCGACCCGCCGCAACCGCACGGCCGGTCCGTCTCGCCGGACCGGCCCGAGCGCCCCGGCGGCCCGGACTACACTTCGCAGCGGGGTGTGCCCGCGCGGCTGGGGAGGCGCGGGACTTCGAGGAGGTGCGCATGTTCACGAGGTTTCGGCTGCTGACCGTCGCGTTCGCCACCGTGCTGGTCGCGGCCTGTGGCACGGGCGCGACGACGGCGCCGACCGCCGCGCCGGCCAGCGCCGCCCCGGCCGCGAGCGCCGCCCCGGCAAGCGTCGCGCCGAGCGCCGCTGCCAGCCAGGCGCCCGCGGCGAGCCAGGCGGCGTCCGCGTCGCCGGTCGCGATCGCCGCGTCGTGCATGAACGGCCAGGTCCAGACGCTCACGAGCGGCAAGCTCACGATCGGGACGGACAACCCGGCCTACCCGCCGTACTTCGAGCCCGACGCGACCACGGCGCCGAAGCCGTGGAAGCTCGGCGACCCGACGAACGGGCAGGGCTTCGAGAGCGCGGTCGCGTACGCCGTGGCGGGGAAGCTCGGCTTCCCGGCGAGTGACGTGACGTGGACCTACGTCCCGTTCGACAACTCGTATGCGCCCGGCGCGAAACCCTTCGACTTCTACCTCGCGCAGGTGTCCTACACGCCGCAGCGGGCGCAGGCCGTCGACATGTCCGACGGCTACTACTACGTCGCCCAGTCGATCGTGGCGCTGAAGAGCAACCCGATCACGTCCGCGAAGACGATCAGCGACCTGAAGCAGTACAAGCTCGGCGCGATGCAGGGCACGACGGCGTACTCGGCGATCAAGGACGTGATCGCGCCCACCGCCCCCGTGTCGGTCTACTCGTCCAACGACGACGCCATCGCGGCCGTCAAGGCCAAGCAGATCGACGGCATCGTGACCGACCTGCCGACCGCCTTCTACATCACCGCCGCACAGCTCGACAACAGCGTCATCGTTGGGCAGCTCCCCGTGACGCCGGGCCCGAACGCCGAGCACTTCAGTCTCGTGCTCGCCAAGGGCAGCTCGCTGACGAGCTGCGTCAACCAGGCGATCGCGTCGCTCAAGGCGGACGGGACCCTGGCCCAGATCACCAAGGAGTGGCTCTCGGACAAGGCGAGCGCACCCGTCCTGCAGCCGTGACCCGGGCCACCACGCGCACGGCGTGGGCGGCTCGCTGACGGGGGGCCCGCTCGACACGGGAGAGCTCGTCTCCCCGGCGGCGGGCGGGCCGCCCCTGCGTTCCCGGCGTTTCGAGCGCTCCGCGCTGCGCTCAACCCTCATCGCGCTCGTCAGCACCGTCGTCTTCTTCGGCGTGCTGGCCTGGATCGTGGTGCACGCGCCGAACTGGCCGGACGTGCAGCGCTCGTTCTTCAACGGCACGATCTGGAACCAGTCGGTGCCGGACATCGTGCCGGCGTTCGGCGTCAACGTCGAGCTCTTCTGCGTCTCCGAGGTCTTCATCCTCGTCCTGGCGCTGGTGCTCGCGGTCCTGCGCAGCCTGCCCGGCCCCGTCTTCTTTCCGCTGCGGCTGCTGGCGACCGCCTACGCGGACATCTTCCGGGCGATCCCCGGCATCCTGATCATCTACCTGCTCGGGTTCGGAATCCCCGCGCTGCAGATTCCCGGCGTGCCGACGAGCACGTTCTTCTACGCTGTCGTCTCGCTCACGCTCGTCTACTCGGCGTACGTCTCCGAGGTGTACCGGGCCGGGATCCAGTCGATCCACCCGAGCCAGGAGGCGGCCGCCCGCTCGCTTGGGCTGACGCAGTTCCAGGCGCTCCGCTACGTGGTGCTCCCGCAGGCCGTCCGGCGCGTGATCCCGCCCCTCCTCAACGATTTCATCGGACTGCAGAAGGACACCGTGCTCGTCTCGTACATCGGCGTGGTCGAGATCTTCCGGCAGTCGCAGATCGACCAGGCCGCGGCGTTCAATTTCACGCCCTACCTCGTGACCGCGCTGGTCTTCCTGGTGATCACGATCCCGCTGGCGCGGCTGGTGGACGTCCTGATCGCGCGCGACCGCCGCCGGTTCCTGGCGGGTGCCCGGTGAAGGCGCGGATCGGCGGGCCCTCCGCCACGGGGTCGACCTCCGCGCCCCAGGCGACCGGCCGGACCGGCCCCGCCCTGCGCGTGGAGGGGGTCTGGAAGTCGTTCGGGCAGGCCCGTGTCCTGCGGGGGATCGATCTCGAGCTCGCCGAGCACGACGTCGTCTGCCTGATCGGTGCCTCCGGGTCGGGCAAGTCGACACTGCTGCGCTGCATCAACCTCCTCGAGCCGGTCGACGCGGGGAGGATCGTGCTCCAGGGCGAGGAGATCACCGCGCCCGGGGCCGACGTGAACCGCGTTCGTCGCCGCCTCGGCATCGTGTTCCAGTCGTTCAACCTGTTCCCGCACATGAGCGTGCTGGCCAACGTGACGCTGGCGCCCCGCAAGGTGCTGCGGCTCTCGCGGCGCGACGCCGACGAGCGTGCGACCGCCCTGCTCGACCGGTTCGGGCTGGCTGACAAGCGCGACGACTTCCCCGACCGGCTCTCCGGCGGTCAGCAGCAACGGGTCGCGATCGTGCGGGCGCTCGCGATGGAGCCCGATCTGCTGCTCCTCGACGAGATCACGAGCGCGCTGGATCCGGAGCTGGTGGCGGAGGTCCTGAACGTCATCCGCGACCTCGCGCGCGGCGGCATGACCATGCTCATCGCGACCCACGAGATGGGGTTCGCGAGGGACATCGCGACACGGGTCTGCTTCCTCGACGACGGGGTCATCCTCGAGCAGGGCCCGGCCGGCGAGATCTTCAGCCACCCTCGAGAGGCGCGGACCCAGCAGTTCCTGCAGCGGATCGTCGAGGCGGGGCGGCTCTGATCCCGCGCGCGGCCGTGCCGCGTGCGGCCTCGACGAACGCGGCGAAGAGCCGCTCGAATGCGGCCGGCGTCGAGTCCACCCGCTCGGGATGGAACTGGACGCCGACCACCCAGCGGCCGTCGTCCGTCTCGAGCGCCTCCACCAGCGTGCCCTGGTCGCCGTCGGCGGCGAACCCGGCCGCAACGAGGCCCGGCGCGAGGTCCGTGGCGCGGACGGCCTGGTGGTGGAAGGAGTTCACGGTCCAGGTTGCGCCCTCGTCGCCGTCCCCACCGTCCCGACCGTCCCGGCCGCCGTCGAGGATCCGCGCGAGGCGCGAACCCGGCGCGACGGTGAACGCGTGCATCACGGGGTCGCCCTCGCCGAATCCCGGCCCCTGGTGTCCCTCGACGTGCTGCGCGAGCCGGCCGCCCATGAACACGTTGATCGCCTGGAGGCCCCTGCAGATGCCGAGCACCGGCAGGTCGCGAAACGACGCGCCACGCCACGCGGCGAGGTCCAGGCGGTCCCGGGCGCGCCGGACGCCGACCGATCCGGCAGGCAGCGCGCCGTAGAGGGCGGGATCGAGATCCGAGCCGCCGGTGATCAGCAGTCCGTGCGTGCGCTCCATGGCGCCCGCGACGTCCGCCTCGCGCGCCGTCTCGTCGAGGGCCACCGGCTCGCCGCCCGCGCGCTCGATCGCCTCGAGGTAGAGATCGTTCTTGATCCGGGCGCTCGCGGGATCGTGCGAGCGGGTCGGATCGGCGAGCGTGATCGCGATGGACGGCCGTGCCACGGGGCGATGGTACCCGTTCTCAGCGCTGGGTCAGGCGGACGTACATCGTCGCGACCGCGGCGGTCAGCAGCCCGAGCAGGACCACGACGACCGCGGCGAGGATCGGCTGCCCGATGAAGCTGGGCGGGGTTCCGCTCGAACGCGTGTCGCCTCCGGTGACCGGCGCCGACGATGCCGCGGCGGCCGCGCCCGGCGTGGTCGGCACAGGTTGCCCTGCGGCGGCGGACGCGGCCACCGCCGGCTGCGGCGCCGGCGATGCGGCGAGCGAGGGCCCCGCCAGCGATCCGGCGAGCACGGACCCGGCGGCCACGCCGAGCAGCACCGTGCGGGCGACCGCGACCAGCCGGCGGCGCACGGACGCTCGGGGCCCGGTTCGGGGGAAGGGGAGGGGAATCACGTCGCCGCGATGCTAGCACCCGCACGGGGCGTGATCGCCGGCGGGCCGGTTTCGGGACCGGGCGGCGGACACGGAAAGGCCCGAAGGAACCTCCGCGAACTCACATGGGCGTTGATGTCATCGCCGCCGTTAGTGATCGCTCCTGACCCCTTCGGGCTGGGGTAACGCTAGCCACCCCACCGGCGGGCGTCAATGGTACTTGTCCACCATCGCCGCCCCGCCACCCGCCGGTTATCCACAGTCAGCCACCTTCGTCCACATGCATCGGCACCCGGGCGCTGGAGGTGAAGGCGAAAGACTTCCACCGGCTGGAAGTCTCTTCTTCGAGCCCGAATCGGGGCCTCCGGCGGATCCCATCCAGGTGCACGCCGCCCAGATCGTCGGGTGGCGAGGTCGCATCGTGCTCGGCGGCGCGGGCGCGGTAGTAGCGGATCCGATCGTCGAGCAGGGTTCGCTCATCATTGGCGTCGCCGGCCACGGGTCGCAGTGCTGATCCTCGTGGCAGCTGCGCGCTCCGTTCCGGGGACCGGCGCGGCCACGGGATCGGAGCTGGCCGACGCGCGGGCCAACGGGATCCGCCGCCGGTGCCGGCAGCAAGTGTGTCCCTGCGCCTGCACGACGTGACGAAGCGACTGGCGGCCGTCCCCGCGTCGGCCAGGCTGCCGCATCAATCACATGGGCGGACTCTTCCCACCGTCCTTCTGGCGCCCGTGCTGGCTCGGCCGCCGAGTTGACCCGGCCTCGGGGAACTCGTGCGCGTGTCCTTGCTCCACCGGCGGTCCATGCGTGCGGACCGCGATCGCTACGATCCCGATCGAATCGCCTCGATCCGGTGGGCGATCCCGTCGAGGAGCAGCTCTCGCGCGACGGATACGTCGCCGGCCACGTGTTCTGATGGCGGCCTGACCGCGCCGCTCTCGCTGGTCCCCGGCGCGCGCTCGTCGAGGGTCACCTGGACCGCGCCCGCACTGATCTGCAGCGCGTAGCGGTCAGCGGCCAGACCATCCTCCTCGCTCGTCCAGGCCGAGTCGAGCAGGGCGACCCGCGTGGAGAACGAGTCGAGTTGGACCTGCAGAGCGCCCGCGCTGATCTTCGCTGACGCGGCGCTGCCCGGTGGTCGGTGGAAGTCGGCCCGCACGACGCCGCCGCTGATGAGGATCGGGACGAGGCCGCGCGGCCGTGGGAGCACGCACTCGAGCGCGGTCGCACCCCCGTCGATCTTGATGCTCCGGACGTCGAGGCCGGTCAGGACGAGCCGGGTCCTCCACGTGCCGCCCTTGACGTGAAACGACCACGGGTGGAGCGGGTTGAGCTCGACGTCCGCTTGACGCGCGCCGCGCGGACGCCGCACGACGACCTCGGATCCCGCGGTCGTGATGCCCGCGGCGGCACCAGCTGTGCGCGCCGTGCGCGCCAGCCCGTCGACCCCGACCCCTGCGCGCACCCTCACGCCGCCGGACGGATTCTCGACGATGAGCGTCGCCGGCTGGCCGGGGACGGGGCTGCCCTCCGGCGGACTGGCCGTCCTCGCGGCGTGGACGATCACCTGGAAGAGCAGTGCCGCGGCGGCTTCGGCCGCATCGTCGGGCGGCAGCCCGGCCTCCTCGAGGACGGTCCGGAGGCAAGCCGCGATCCGGCTGGCGTCGACGGCGTCGGGCACGTCCAGCAGCAGCCGCGCGGCGTCGCGGTGGCGCGCGACGACGTCGTGGAGCCCATCCGCGATCGCGCGCGCCGCTGCGCGCCAGTTGGTGCCGTCTTCGGAAGGCGGGACCGCGTCGAGCAGGGCGCTCGCGATGAGTTCGAGCAGCTGGCCGCGGTCGCGGACGTGCCAGTAGAGCGAGGCTGCCCTGACACCGAGCCGATCTGCCAGCGACCGCATCGTCAGCGCGCCGATGCCGTCCCGCTGGAGCACGTCGAAGCTCGCCGCGATGAGCGCGTTCCGCGTGAGCGCGGCGCGCCGTTCGGGCTCGCCCTGCTCGTTCATCCGCCTCCTTCGATCGCGCGCATGCCTGGCTGATCGCTGGGTCTGACCCTTGACACGCTAACACCGCTAGAGTACGTTCCGCAAGCGATAATCTAACAGCGTTAGAGGAAGACCACATGCGAATGGCACGGACAGCGATAGAGACGGGCGACCTGTCCGTCGACGAACCGGGAGGCACGGACGCCGTCCTCGCCCGGGGCCTCTCCAAGGCGCTGGGCAGCGGGGTGAGGCGGGTCGAAGCCGTCCGCGGCATCGACCTGGCGGTGCATCGTGGCGAGATCTTTGGGTTCCTCGGGCCGAACGGCGCCGGGAAGACGACGACGCTCCGCATGCTCACCACGCTCCTGCCGATCGACGCCGGGACGGCGCTCGTCGGGGGAGTCGACGTGGCGCGGAGCCCGGAGGAGGCCCGCCGGCGCATCGGGTACGTCGGGCAGCTCGGCGGGGCCGACCAGCAGGCGACCGGGCGCGAGAACCTCGTGCTGCAGGCGCGGCTCTGCGGGATGTCGGGCGCCGAAGCGCGGCGGCGGGCCGACGAGGTCATCGAGCAGCTCGAGCTGCGCGAGTTCGCCAGCCGCTTCGCGCGGACGTATTCGGGCGGCCAGCGCCGCCGGCTCGAGGTCGGGCTCGGGATCGTCCATCGGCCCGAGGTGCTGTTCCTCGACGAGCCGACGACCGGCCTCGACCCGCAGAACCGCGCCAACCTGTGGGACGAGGTGCGCGCCCTCCGCGCGGCCGGCACGACCGTCTTCCTGACGACGCACTACTTGGAGGAGGCGGACAGCCTCGCGGATCGCATTGCGATCATCGACGGCGGACGGATCGTCGCCGAGGGCACGCCGACCGAGTTGAAGCGGGGGCTCGGGTCCGCCAGCATCGTCATCGAGACGGGACTCGGCGACGGGGCGCTCGAGGCGCTCCGCCGGGAGCTCGAGGGCCAGCCCTTGGTGACCGCGGTCGGTGCCGCCGGCCGCTCGCTCCGCGTCGAGGTCACCGACGGCGCCGCGGCTCTCCAGCCGATCGCGGCCGCCATCTCCGCCCGCGGCGTCCCGCTCGAGGCGTTGTCGCTTTCCACGCCGTCGCTCGACGACGTCTTTCTCCACCTGACCGGCCGCTCGCTCCGCGATCCTGGAACCGAAGCCGGCTCGACCCCGACGGGAGGAGCGCGATGATCTTCGCGACGCAGACGGCCCTGTTGTTCCGCCGCAAGCTCCTGGAGTTCCTGCGCCAGCCGACGTGGGTGTTCGTCGGGCTCTCGACGCCGCTGCTGTACCTCGCCCTCTTCGCACCGCTCCTGAAGCCGCT
>JAJYGK010000207.1 GCA_021790715.1 Chloroflexota bacterium | reverse complement strand
GATCGTCCGGGTCGCGCAGTTCCACTCGTTCGTCGAGCGCCTGGTCGCCGCGCCGGCATCGCTGCCGGTCCCGTCCCCGATCGTCGCGGACCTGCGCTTCCAGCCGGTCGACGAGCGCGAGGTCGCGGACCGGCTCGTCGAGATCGCCCTCGGCGAGCCCCTGGGCGACGCGCCCGAGATCGCGGGCCCCGAGGTGCTGACGCTCGGCGAGATCGCGGCGGCGTGGCTGGCCGATTCGGGCCGGCCGGCGGCGCTCGTTCCGGTGCCCCTCGACGCCTTCCTCCGGGGGTCGGCCGGTTCGTGGGCCGGACCCGGTGCGCCCGATCCCCCGGGCGTCCGCGCCCGATCCCCCGCGCCGGCGGACGCGGACTCGGCGCCGGCGGGTGAGGACCCGGTGCCGGCGGTGCCCGCGTGGGTCCCGGCGGTGCTCGAGGGCTACCGTGCGGGGGACAACACGCCGCGCGGTGCGGCCACGCTCGGGAGGGTGCGCTTCGTCGACTGGCTGCGGCGGCGGTCCGCCATGGGCTGACCCGCACGGGGGGCGCGCGCGGCCGGGCCCGGTGCCTCGCAGCTCCGGGCGGCGTGCCGGTTCGGGCAGACCGCTTGTCCCGGGCGGCGTGCCGGTTCCGGGAGGCGTGCCCCCGGCGCGCCGAGCGGAGCGGGCGGGCGATGGTCAGGCGGCCCGCCGGTGTCGCGACACGGCGACGGCCGCGAGCACGACCGCCACGGCGAGCACCGCGATGCCCATCACCGGATCGACGGAGAGCGACTGGATGTCCGCCTCGAGCTGGAGCACGCCCGTGTCGAGGCCGAGCGCGGTGTACACGCCGGCCAGGGGGTTCGTGCCGGGGAACGCGATGAACCCGATCCCCAGCACCACGAACAGCACGCTGGAGACGACAGTCGAGGAGTGGCGCTGGATCGGCCCGATCCGGATCTCCCTGCCGCGCAGCCGACCCCGCCAGCGCGCGCCGAGCCGGTCCCAGACGAGCGCCAGCGCGAACAGCGGCGCGGCCATCCCGGCCGCGTAGACGGCCAGCAGCAGCGCGCCCGGCAGAGCACCGCCGGACGTCGCGGCCAGCGTCAGGATCGCGCCGAGGATCGGCCCGGCACAGAACCCGCCGAGGCCGTATCCGAGCCCGAGCACGAACGTGCTGGCCGCCCGTTCTGCGCTCATCGGCCGCCACGCGCCCGACGGGCCGATCTCGAACCCGCCGCGCACGAACTGCAGGACGCCGATCGCGACGAGCACGATGCCGGCCAGGAGCATCAGCGGCCCGCGCTCCTGCAGGAGGGCGCCGCCGAGCGATCCCGCGCCGATGCCCATCGGCACCAGCACGACGAGCATGCCGGCGTAGAAGACCGCCGTGCGCAGCGCGAGTCGCGCCGGCGACGGGAACGCGTAGGCGAAGAAGGCCGGCAGGAGCATCGCCGAGCAGGGACTGAAGAGCGAGAGCAGGCCGCCGACGAAGGCGACGAGCGCGATCACCGCGACGGCGCCGGGGTCGGCGAGGGCGTGGCCGGCGGCGGGGTACCGATCAGGGCCGCGAAGGCCGAGAGCGGCTGATCACCGACGAGCCGCTGCCCGTTGACGATGAACGTGGGCGTGCCATTGATCCCGAGCTGGGTCGCCGCCGCAAGGTCGGCCTGGATCGCCGAGCCGTACGTGTTCGCGTCGACGCAGGCGTCGAACGTCTTCGTGTCGAGCCCGAGCTTGGCGCCGAACGCCTTCAGGTGGGCGGCGGAGAAGGCGCCGCTGTTCAGCGGGCCCTGCGACCGGTACAGGAGGTCGTGGTACGCCCAGAACTGCCCCTGGTCGCCGGCGCACCGGGCCGCGTTGGCCGCGGCCTCCGACTCCGGGCCTTCCCAGGCCATGTCGTGCCACTCGAAGCGGACGATGCCGGTGTCGATGTACTGCGCCTGCAGCTCCGGCTCGACCGTCCGCGCCCACTGCCCGCAGTAGTCGCACTGGAAGTCCGAGTACTCGGCGATCGTGACGGGCGCAGTTGCCGAGCCCTCCACCGGCCGCACGACGTGCGCAACCGGCGCCGCTGCCCGGCCCAGGCCGGCCACCACGATCGCCGCCGCCGCGACGGCCGCCACGCCCAGGAACGCCGGGAACGCCCAGCGCGACAACCGCGCACCGATGGAACGCTGCGGAGGGCGCGCGACCGGGCGCGGCGTCGGCGCGTCCACGGCGCGCGCGGCGGGAGGCGAGAACGGTTGACGACGCTTGGCGCGGCGAGCCACGGTACCCTCCGTCCGCCCGTCCCCCGGCAGGCGGCTGTTATTGCGCAGTTGCGCAACCAGCCAACTAAAGCGCGTCGGAGGACGTTCGTCAAGTCACGCAGGCACCGAAGCTGGGCCCCGACACGTCCCCGTGCCGCGTCCCCGTGCCGCGTCGGGCTATCCCCGGTCGGGCGACGGCCCCGCGCGCAGGTCCTCCTCCCGGAACTCGCGCTCGCCCCGCGAGCCGCTCCCCTGCCGGTCGAGCTCGAGCCGCCGCAGCTCGACCCGCCGGATCTTGCCCGAGATCGTCTTCGGGAGGTCGGCGAACTCGATGCGCCGGATCCGCCGGTACGGGCCCAGGCGCTCGCGGCAGAACGCGAGGATCGATCGGGCGGTCTCCGCGTCGGCCGGCACCCCGGGCTTCAGCACGACGAACGCCTTGGGCACGCTGAGCCGGATGCTGTCCGGGCTCGGCACGACGGCCGCCTCGGCCACCGCGGGGTGCTCGATGAGCGCGCTCTCGAGCTCGAACGGGCTGATCCGGTAGTCCGAGCTCTTGAAGACGTCGTCGGCGCGCCCCACGTACCACAGGTAGCCGTCCTCGTCTCGGCGTGCGACGTCGGAGGTCCGGTAGTACCCGGCGCCGTCGCCGGCGGGGACGATCCCGTCGACGTCCGCGTATCCCGCCATGAGGGCGGCCGGGCGCGGGTCGAGCGCCAGCGCGATCTCGCCCTCGTCGGCGTCCTCGCCGTCCGGATCGAGCAGCGCGATGCGATAGCCGGGCAGTGGCCGGCCCATCGATCCGGGCCTGACCGGCTGGCCGGGCGGGTTCCCGGCCTGCGCCGTCGTCTCGGTCTGCCCGTAGCCGTCGCGGATCGTCAGCCCCCACGCGTCCCGGACGCGCTCGATGACCTCCGGGTTCAGCGGCTCGCCCGCGCTGACCAGCTCGCGGAGGGTCACACGGTACGCGGCGAGGTCCTCGAGGATGAGCATCCGCCAGACCGTGGGCGGCGCGCAGAGCGTGGTCACGCCGTGGCGCACGATGACGTCGAGCGTGGCCCTGGCGTCGAAGCGGGCCGCGTTGTGCACGAAGATCGTGGCGCCGGCGTTCCACGGCGCGAAGAACGAGCTCCAGGCGTGCTTGGCCCAGCCGGGCGAGCTGATGTTCAGGTGGACGTCGTCGCTGCGGAGCCCGATCCAGTACATCGTCGAGAGGTGGCCGACCGGGTAGCTGCGGTGCGTGTGCACGACGATCTTCGGCCGGGCGGTCGTCCCGGACGTGAAGTACAGGAACAGCGGGTCGTCGGCGCGGGTCGGGCCGTCGGGCTCGAACGTCGCGCCCGCCGCGTCGGCCTCCGCGTACGGGCGCCAGCCCGGGACCTCGGGTCCCACGGCGATCCGCGTGAAGTCGCCCGGAACGTCGGCGAAGGCGGGGGCGACCGCGGAGTCGGCCACCACGTGCCGGATCCGGCCGCGCTCGATCCGGTCGGCGATGTCGGCCCGGGCCAGGGCCGTGGTCGCCGGGCTGATCACGGCCCCGAGCTTCATCGCCGCAACCGAGAGTTCCCACAGCGGGAGCACGTTGGGGAGCATCAGCAGGATGCGGTCTCCGCGCTCGACGCCGACTCCGCGCAGGAAGTTCGCCACCCGGTCGGATCGTCGCCGGAACGCGTCGAACGTCACGGCCTCCTCGCCGCCCGCGTCGTCCACGATGCGGAGCGCCACCCGGTCGTTGCCGGACGCCATCGGGTCGAAGTAGTCGAGCGCCCAGTTGAACTCGTCGAGCTCCGGCCAGCGGAACTCCGCGCAGGCCCTCGCGTAGTCCTCGCGGTGCGTGACCAGGAGGTCGCGCGCAGCGAGGAATGCCCTGCCGGCCGCCTCGTTCCGGAATGCGCCCGCGGCGCCCGCCTCTGCGCTCATCGGCAGCCTCCTCCGCTGTCCGCGATGGATCCGAGGGGCGCTGCCGGCGGTCCCGTGCACTGTCCGCGGGGACGGGCCGCGTCACCCCGGTGAGTGGCGCGGATCGTACCGCAGCGGCCCGGCCGGTCCCTCCACGACGCGGCTCCGGGTCGCGGTGAGCATCCGGCCGAACGGCCGTGCCGCCGGCGGTCAGCCGACGGGCGGTTCCGCCGACAGATCCTTGTCCTCCATCTCCCAGGCGTGGTCCATCGTGTGGTACGCCGAGTGGCGGATGAGGAAGGGCAGCGTCCACGAGCGCATCGGCCGCTTCACCTCGCCGCGTCGGTACGCGCGCATCGCCTCGAGGTACGACGCCCGGTGTGCCCGCAGGCCATCCGGTGTGAGCGCGGCGCGCTCCGGGATCCGCAGCCCCACCTGCCTCGCGAAGTACTCGCTCTCGGTGCGGACCGTGTGGCGGACGATCGTGTCGCGGTCGCGGCCGCCGCCGCGCGGGCCCCTGCGCATCTCGGGCGAGACCCGGGCGGCGATGCCGTCGAAGTACGCCCAGCAGGCCCGGAGCAGCGCGAGCTTGCGCTCGAGCGCCTCCTCGTCCATCGGTCCACGCTCGAGCGAGCTCGGCACGTAGGAGATGCCCCAGAAGTCGGTCGATCCGGTGCCGGCCTGCTCCTCGACGACGTCGAGGGGCCCGGATGCGTCGAACTCGCCGCCCAGGCCCGCCAGGACGGCCACCGGGCGGTAGCGCTCTCGATACCCCTCCAGGGTCGCCAGCGCCTCGTCCGCGGTCTTCGCGCCGCGGCTCCAGCCCGGCCAGTCGACGGCGAAGGCAACCGCCTTCTTCCCCTTCGGTCCCCGTTCGATCACGGTGCGCAGCGGCATCGGCGACCTCCTGCGGCCAGCCTAGGGCATCGGGAGGCATCGGGTTCCAGGCGGCACGTTCGGCGCCGGGCGCAGGGATTGTCCGGGACGGTGCCGACCGGTAGTCTTCGCGCTTCGACTCGTGGCGGGATCCGCGCGGGCGTGAGCAGGCGGAACCGCCATCGCACCTGGGGGGAACTCGCATGACGACGTCTACCACGCGGACGCTGGACGTTCCCGGCGCCCTGCTGACATACGACGTGCGACCGGCCGACTCGACCACGGAGCCGCCGCTCCTGCTGATCGGTTCGCCGATGGGCGCCAGCGGCTTCGGGGCACTGGCCGACCGGTTTCCCGACCGCACCGTCGTGACCTACGACCCGCGCGGCGCGGACCGCAGCCGGCGTACGGACGGTGCCGCCATCTCCACGCCCGAGGAGCATGCCGACGACCTGCACCGGCTGATCGGGGCCGTCGGCGGAGGCCCGGTCGACCTCTTCGCCTCGAGCGGCGGCGCGGTGAACGCGCTGGCCCTGGTGGCGCGCCACCCCGGCGACGTGCGGACCCTGGTGGCGCACGAACCGCCGCTCTCGCAGCTGCTGCCCGATCGCGAGGCGGCGCTCGCCGCGAACGTCGACATCCACGAGACGTACCTGCGCAACGGCCGCGGGCCGGCGATGGCGAAGTTCATCGCGCTCGTCAGCCACGAGGGCCCGATCCCGGCCGACTTCGCCTCCCGACCGGCGCCCGACCCGGCCACGTTCGGCATGCCAGCCGAGGACGACGGCTCCCGCGACGACCCGCTCGTGGGCCAGAACATGATCTCGTGCAGCCACTACGCACCCCACGTCGACGCGCTCCGAGCGGCGCCCACCCGCGTCGTGCTCGGGGTCGGCGCGGAGTCGAGCAGGGTGCTCACCGGCCGCACGACGGCCGCACTGGCCGAGCGGCTCGGGACGACGCCGGTGACGTTCCCCGGCGGGCACGCCGGCTTCCTTCCCCCCGAGTGGGGACAGGGCGGCGATCCCGATGCCTTCGCCGCCCGGCTGCGCGAGGCCCTCGAGGCCGGGCAGGCGAGC
>JAJYGK010000088.1 GCA_021790715.1 Chloroflexota bacterium | reverse complement strand
CCTCGACCAGGTCGTCCACGTGCTCGAGGCCGACGGAGAGTCGGATGAGGTC
The DNA here is from genome assembly GCA_021790715.1 of Chloroflexota bacterium. Classification (GTDB taxonomy): domain Bacteria; phylum Chloroflexota; class Limnocylindria; order Limnocylindrales; family CSP1-4; genus JAJYNJ01. The sequence continues at coordinate 27,098 of JAJYGK010000088.1, read as the reverse complement.
CGGCGTGACCCCCGACGCGAGCTGGTCCTCCGCCGAGAGCTGCTGGTGGGTCGTGGAGGCCGGGTGGATGATCAAAGACTTCGCATCGCCGACGTTCGCGAGCAGGCTGAACAGCCGGACCGAGTCGATCAGCGCCCGGCCGGCGTCGACCCCGCCCCGCACGCCGAACGTGATGATCCCGCCGAACCCCCCCTCCAGGTACCGCTCCGCGAGCGCGTGCGACGGGTGAGACGCGAGCCCGGGGTACGAGACCCAGGCGACGCGCGGGTCCGCCTCGAGCCAGCGCGCGAGCGCGAGCGCGTTCTCGGAGTGCCGTGCGATGCGCAGGGGCAACGTCTCGAGGCCCTGCAGGAAGAGGAACGCGTTGAACGGGCTCAGCGCCGGGCCCAGGTCCCGCAGGAGCTGCACGCGCAGCTTCACGATGTAGGCCTGGGGCCCGAACGCCGAGGTATAGCTGACCCCGTGATACGAGGGGTCCGGATCGACCAGCTCCGGGAACCGGCCCGCCGCGGCCCAGTCGAACGTGCCCCCGTCCACGACGACGCCGCCGATCGAGGTCCCGTGCCCGCCGATCCACTTCGTGGCCGAGTGCAGCACGATGTCGGCGCCGTGCGCGAGCGGCCGCGCGATGAGCGGCGCGAACGTGTTGTCGACGATCAGCGGGATGCCGTGCGCGTGGGCGACCGCCGCGATCGCCTCCAGGTCGGGCACGTCCAGGCGGGGGTTGCCGATCGTCTCCACGTACAGCGCCCGAGTCCGCTCGTCGATCTCCCGCTCGAAGCCGGCGGGATCCGAGCCGTCGACGAAGCGCGTCGCGATCCCGAGCTTCGGGAGCGTGTACGCGAAGAGGTTGTACGTGCCGCCGTAGAGGCTCGCGCTGCTGACGACGTTGTCCCCGGCGGACGCGATGTTGAGGATCGCGAGCGTCTCGGCCGCCTGCCCGGACGCGAGGCCGACCGCCCCGACACCCCCCTCGAGCGCGGCGACGCGCTCCTCGAAGACGCCCGTGGTCGGGTTCATGATCCGGGTGTAGATGTTGCCGGGCTGCTCCAGCGCGAACAGCCGCGCCGCGTGGGCCGCGTCGTCGAAGACGTAGCTGGTCGTGGCGTAGATCGGGACCGCCAGGGCGTTGGTGGCGGGATCGGGACGCTGGCCGGCGTGGATGGCGGCGGTCTCGGGGCGGAACGACGGGTGGGACACGGTGGAACCTCGTGGTCGCGTCATGCGTGGGTGCGGTCCCGGTCGGCCGGGGAGGCCGTTCGCCCTGTCGGCGGCTGCCCGTCGCGTTCGTTCGGAGAATCAAGAAGCCGCAGCTCCTGTCGGAACTGCGGCCCCGGGACCGATCCGAGGTCCCGGCGTCACCTGTCGTTCAGGTTCCGCGTGGCCTCAGACCCCGTCCTCCGTGCGGCGGGGCCGCCAGCGCATGGACATGATCCAGGAGACGGTCGTATGGCTCACGATCGCCGGAGTATGCGGGATGAATCGATCCGGCGCAAGCGCGACGTCCGGGCTCGCCCCTCGAGACGCCGGGGGCCCCTCGCGGCCGCACGCGACGGACCGGCGGCCGCACGCGGCAGGCCTCGGCAGCGGTTCGGCGGACGTTCGGGCGATCCGTCGTCCCCTGCGGCCGGGCCTCAGGGACGGTCCCAGGGACGCCCGGACGATGCGTCGTCGCCCGCGTCACCGCGCCGGGCGGGGACGGATCGGTCCAGGCCGAGCGCATCCCGGATCTGGATCTCGCGCAGCACATCGGCGCGCGTGAGCATCCCCACCAGCCGGCCCTCCTCGACCACCGGCAGCTGCTCGTACTCCCCGGCGCCGAGCACGTCGATCGCCTCCTGGAGCGACGCGGACGGCGGGACGACCGCCAGGCGGCCGGCGCCGGTCATGATCTCGGCCACCTGCGTCACGGGTCGCCGTCCCGGCGGCACGCGACCGATGTCGGCCAGCGTGACGATGCCGACGATCCGCCCGTCCTCGACGACCGGCACGGCCCGGCGCGCGCCGGGGAGCACGTGGTCGTCGATCAGCGTGGCGATGGTCGTCGCGGGGGCGACGCCGGTCGGGTCGGTGCGGAGCACGTCCGCGACCCGCAGGCTGCGGAGGCGCGTCTCGAGGATCGTGTGCTGCAGGCTGGACCCCGCGGCGCTCTGCAGGAACCAGCCGATCGCCACCGTCCAGACGCCGCCGATCACGTCGCCCCCGAGCACGAGCCAGACGCCCCAGGCCATCAGGCCCCACGCCACCAGCTGCCCGACCCCGGTCGCGATCCGGGTGGCCTTCGCGAGGTCGTGGGTGACGCTCCACAGGGCCGAGCGGAGCACGCGCCCGCCGTCGAGCGGGAACCCCGGCACGAGGTTGAAGACGCCCAGCGCCGCGTTGATCAGCGCGAGGTAGGCGGCGGTCGCCTCCGCCGCGGGGTCGGCCTGCACGAGGAGGGAGATCGCGAACGCGACCGCGGCGATCGCGAAGCTGGTCAGGGGACCGACGACCGCGATCTGGAACTCCTCGCCGGGCCGTCGCGCCTCGGCGGTGAGGTTGGAGACCCCGCCGAAGAGGAAGAGCGTGATCGAGCTCACCTCGACACCGCGCGACTTCGCCACGAGCGAGTGCGCGAGCTCGTGGCCGAGCACGCTCGCGAAGAAGAGCAGGGCGGTGATCGCGCCGAGCAGCCAGTCGGTCGCGGCGCTCGCCCCGGGAACGGCGGTCGGGAACACGCCGGTGGCCAGCGACCAGGTCACCAGCACGGCGATGATCAGCCAGCTCGCGTGGACTCCGACCTCGATGCCGGCCACGGTGAACAGGTGCACGGAGTTGCCGAGCATGCCCCCGCCGCGACGGCGGGAGTCGCGGGCACGGTCGGGACTCGCCAGGGTGGACATGCCTCCATGGTCCTCCTGCGGGGCAACGGGCGTGCGACAGGCGCACCGGCGCGGTTGCAGGCCTCTCGCGGCCCTTCGCGCGTGAGAACATGGGACCGTGAGCGCCTTCGGGTCGGCGCGGCCGGGTGGGTACGTCGGCGGCACGGGCGGCGGCCCGCGGTCCCCCGGTCTCGGCGCGCGCATCGCGGCGCTCCTGGGCGCGATCGTGCTCCTCATCGCGCTGCTGGCGATGGTCGGCTGGCTGGTCGGGGCGGCCGTGCTCGACTCGTGGATTCGCGGGCAGACCCCGATGAGCTTCAACACCGCCCTCGCGGTCGCCGGGCTGGGCGCCGGCATGCTCCTCGCGGTGCAGCCCGCGACGCCCGGCCGCCTGCGCGTGTCCCGGGCCCTCGGGCTGCTGGTCCTGCTGCTCGCGGCCCTGACGCTCATCGAGTACGCCGCGCGGATCGATCTCGGGATCGACCAGCTGTTCGTGCGCGATGCGGCGTCGCCGCCGGACGGCCTGCCCGGACGGATGGCCGTGCAGTCGGCCGTCGCGCTCGCGCTGGCCGGGGCGGCGCTGGCTACGCTTCACCGCACGCTCTCCGGGCGCCACGTGGCCCAGTTGCTCGCGCTGGGCGCCGGCGGCCTCGGATACGCGGCCGTGCTCGGGTACGTGTACGGCATCTCGGCACTCGCAACGCTCGGGTCGCCCACGCCCATCTCGCTGCCCACCGCCGTCGCCCTCATCTGCACGGCGGTCGCGCTCGTGATGGCCGACCCGGACCACGCACTGGCGCAGCAGATCACCGATCCCGGCCCGGCGGGCCAGGTCGCCCGCCGTGTCGGCCCCGCCGCGCTCCTCGTGGTGCCCATCGGCGCATGGCTGCGCCTCGTCGGCGAGCGCGCCGGGCTCTACACCGACACGTTCGGCCTCGTGCTGATGGTCTCGTTCGAGGCGCTGGTGCTGCTGCTGGTGGGGGCCTGGGCGGGCGAGCGCGTCCTGCAGCTCGAGCGCGCGCGCGTCGAGGCACAGGCGACGCGCGACCGATTCTTCGACCTGTCCGCCGACGGCATCTCGATCCTGTCGCCGGACGGGCGCTTCCTCTTCGCCGGGGCCTCGTGGGAGCACCTCGTCGGATACGCGCCCGTCGACCTGGTCGGGCATCCGCTCTCGGACTTCATCCACGATCCCGCCGACGGCTCGCGCACGGCGGCGGCGCTCGACGCGACGCGGATGGGCCGCGACGTGCGCGTCATCCAGAACCGGTTCGGCGCGCGGGATGGAACGCAGCGCTGGCTGGAGTGGACGGCCCGTGCGGACGAGGACGGATCGCGGATCTATGCCGTGGCGCGTGACGTCACCGAACGGGTCCGCGCCGAGGCGGAACAGGCCCGGCGCGAGGCACTGCTGCGGGAGCAGGCGGGGCTGCTCGACCTCGCGCACGACGCGATCCTCGTGCGGGACCTGGACAGCCGGGTGCGCTACTGGAACGCCGGCGCGACCGAGACGTACGGCTGGACGGCCGACGAGGCGCTCGGCCAGGTCACCCACGTCCTCCTGCGGACGGAGTTCCCGGAATCGCTCGCGACCGTCGATCAGGTCCTCCTCGACTCGGGCCGGTGGGAGGGCCAGCTGCGCCACACCACGCGCGACGGGCGACAGATCGCGATCGCCAGCCGCCAGGCGCTCGAGCGCGACGAGGACGGCGCCGTGCTGGGGATCCTGGAGATCAACCGGGACGTGACGGAGTCCGTCGAGGCGCAGGACCGCCTCGAGGAGTACGCGGCGGCGCTCGGCCGCTCGAATGCCGACCTGGAGCAGTTCGCGTACGTGGCCTCGCACGACCTGCAGGAGCCCCTGCGGATGGTGACCGGGTTCATGAGCCTGCTGCAGAAGCGGTACGAGGGGCGCCTGGGGCCGGATGCCGACGAGTACATCGGGTTCGCCGTCGACGGGGCCCGGCGGATGCAGGTCCTCATCAACGATCTGCTGGCCTATTCGCGCGTCGACAGCCGCGCGCGGCCGTTCGAGCGGATCGAGCTGGGAACGGTGCTCGACGAGGCCGTCACGAACCTGCGCGCGACCGTGCAGGAGACGGGTGCCACGATCCACCGGGGGGACCTGCCGGCGGTGGTGGGAGATCGCGTCCAGGTGGTCCAGCTCCTCCAGAACCTGGTCGGCAACGCGCTCAAGTTCCGGCGACCGACGGTCCCGCCGCAGGTCTGGGTGGGTGCCGAACGCGGTCGCTCCGAGTGGTGCGTCTACGTGCGCGATGACGGCATCGGGATTGCGCCGGAGCATTACGCTCAGATCTTCGAGATCTTCCGCCGGCTCCACGGCCGGGAGGAGTATCCCGGCTCCGGGATCGGTCTCGCGATCTGCAAGAAGATCGTGGAGCGGCACGGGGGGCGGATCTGGGTGGAGTCGAAGCCCGGCCTCGGGGCCACGTTCTGGTTCTCGCTGCCGGACCGGGAGAGGAGAGGGGATGCCGCCTGACGGCCGCGTGGTCGAGATCATGCTCGTCGAGGACAACCCCGGCGACGTGCGACTGACGCGGGAGGCGCTGCGCGACGCGCGCATCGAGAACACCCTGACCGTGGTCAGCGACGGGGAATCGGCGATCGCCCTGCTGCGCGAGCGGCTGGCTTCCCGCCAGCCGCGGCCCATGCTCGTCCTCCTCGACCTGAACCTGCCCCGCAGGGACGGCCGCCAGGTGCTGGCGGAGCTCAAGGCCGATCCGCAGCTCTGCGTCATCCCCGTCGTGGTCCTCACGTCGTCGGCCGCGGAGCAGGACGTGCTGGAGTCCTATCGTCACCACGCCAACGCGTACGTCACCAAGCCGGTCGACATCGACGGTTTCCTGCAGGCCATCCGCTCGATCGAGGGTTTCTGGCTCTCCGTGGTGAGGTTGCCGCCCGAATGATCGTCGACCGGGAGGCCGCCCGGACGGGCGGCGCGGAGCGCGCGAACATCGGCTCCTACCGGATCCTGCTCGTCGAGGACAACCCCGGCGACGCCCTGCTGATCGCCGAGACGCTCCGCGAGGGCCTCGACGTCGCGGTGGAGGCGGTGGGTCGCCTCTGCGAGGCGCTCGACTGCCTGGATGCCCGGACGTACGACGCCGTCCTGCTCGATCTCGGCCTGCCCGACAGCCAGGGCATCGCGACGCTCTCCGCGGTGCTGGCGAAGACGCGCACGCCGGTGGTCGTGCTGACGGGGACCGACGACGAGGCGCTGGGGTTCGCGGCCATCCACAGCGGCGCGCAGGACTACCTGGTCAAGGGCAGGGCGGTCGAGGAGGTGCTCCAGCGGGCCGTGCGCTACGCGGTCGAGCGCGCGCGTCTGCAGGCCGCGCTGGCGTCTCCGCTGCTCGACACCGCCCCGGTCGGACTCGCCGTCGTCGACCGGGAGCTCCGCTTCCTGTACGTCAACGACGCGCTGACCTCGGTCACGTCGATCCCGCGCGGAGAACACGTCGGCCACGCCGTCGGGGAGATCCTGCCCGCGACCGAGCCTGCGGTCCCCGCCATGCTGGGGCACGCGCTCGAGTCCGGCGAGTCGACGCGCGACATCGAGGTGCGCGTGCGGCGAAGCGGGCACCTGGCCAAGGACGGGACCTGGATCGTGGGGTGCGAGCCCGTGCGCGACGCCGAGGGATCGGTGGTCGCGGTCACCGTGAGCGTGGTCGACATCACGGAACGCAAGCGGGCCGAGGAGTTCCGGGATGCGCTCGTCGGGATCCTCTCGCACGAGCTGCGCACGCCGGTGACGTCGATCTACGGCGCGAGCACCATCGCGCAGCGGCCGGGAACCCGGCAGGAACTCCGGATGGAGCTGATCGACGACATCACGCACGAGGCGGAACGGCTCGGGCGGCTCATCGAGGACCTGCTCGTGCTGGCGCGCGCGGACCGAGGCGCCCTCGCCGTGACCACGGAGCCGATCCTGCTCGCGCACGTGCTGCCCCGCATCGTCGACCGCGAGCGCCAGCGCTGGCCGGGCCGGGAGATCGTCGCGGAGGTCGCCCCGCACGTGCCCCTCGCCGCGGGCGAGGAGGGCTTCGTCGACCAGATCACTCGGAACCTGATCGCGAACGCGGCGAAGTACAGCCCGCCCGGGAGCCGGATCCTCGTCTCCGTGGACGCCGACGAGGAAGGCCGACCGCGCGTGCGGATCCTGGACGAGGGGCCGGGGATCGATCCGGACGAGGCCGAGCGGCTCTTCGAGCTGCTCTACCGGTCGCCGCGGACTGCTCGCGTGGCGTCGGGTTCGGGGATCGGGCTGTTCGTGGCGCGCCACCTCGTCGCCTCGATGGGCGGCCGGATCTGGGCGCGCCCGCGCGCCGACCGGCCCGGCGCGGAGTTCGGCTTCACGCTGGCGCCGCTGGCGGAGGACGAGGCGGTGCCTCCGGGCTCGTAGCGGAGCGATCGCTCGTGCGGCGCGCCCCCGTGGCCGCCCGTGCCTCCTCCACCCGCTCCGGCTGCAGTTCCTTCAGCAGGACGGCGACGAGCTCGGCTGTCGCGATCAGCACGAGCGAGGACAGGTAGAACCACAGCATCAGCACGATGACGCCGGCCAGCGCGCCGTACGTGTTGCCGTAGGTGCCGAAGTTCGAGACGTAGAAGGCAAGGAGCGCGGTCATCGCGAGCCAGAGGATCGCGAAGATGGCGCCTCCGCCGAGGCACCACCGCCACGGCGCCCGGGCGTTCGGGGCGAGCCGGTAGAGGATGCCGACCGCGACCGCCAGCAGCGCGAAGACGGCCGGCCAGCGCACGACGCCGAAGACGTGGAACGCCGCCGGCCCGATGCCGGCCCGGTTCGCGGCCTCCTCCGTGACGAGCGAGGCGCCCACGATCCCGACCACCGCGACGACGATGCCGGTACTCGCCAGCAGCGTGAGCCCGAGCGCCGCGACGTAGCGCGCCAGGAACGGCCGGCCCTCCTCCACCTCGAAGGCGCGGTTCATCGCCTTCATGAGTGCCTGGGTCCCGCCGGTCGCGGCCCACAGCGCGGCGATCGCGCCGATCGACAGCAGCTCGGGGTGTCGCGTGTTGAGCACCGCCTCGAGCTGCGGACGGATCGTCCGGTCGAGGCCGCCGGGCACGTTGCCGCCCAGCGCCTCCAGGATCTGCCCGGTCGGATCCCGGATGCCGGCCCACTGCGCCGCGAACCCCGCCAGCGCCGCCAGGAAGATGCCGAACGGGAAGATCGCGAACAGGAACCGGTAGGCGAGCTCCGCGGACAGTCCCGGGGCGTCGTCGCGCTGGAACTCGCGGAGGAAGCGGCGCGCGACGTCGACCGATCGCCTCACGTCGCCACGATAGCCCCGCCGGTGGCGGTCGGCGCATCGACGGAAGACTCGTCGCACCGGCGGGCGAGGGAAGGTGACGGGGACGCCGCATCCGCCCGCCACCGCCGTGGCCCCTCCGACGGAGGGGGTGTGCCTGCAGGGCGCGACCGCGTAGGATCTGCGCGTGCTCGAGCCGACCAGCCTGGGGCCCGCCGTCCTCGCCGTGGTCGATCTGCCGCGCCAGCTGCTGCCGATCTGGGTGCTCGGGGTCGCGGCCGGACTGTTCCTGTTCGTGCGCGGACTGCTCGCCTACCGCCTGGGGAACCGGGTCTCCGGCATCGCCACCTCGGAGGTCCGCGGCCTGGCGGCCGGGGAGGTCCGCGTGTCGGGCCGTGTCGAGGCCGGGCCCACCGTTCTCGTGTCGCCCCTCCAGAGCGCGCGCTGCGTGTACTACCGCGCCCGGGTGGTCGAGCACGAGGGACGATCGCAGCGGACCGTGATGGACGAGTCGCGCTCCGTCGAGTTCCGGCTGCGCGACGACAGCGGCGCGGTGCACGTCTTCGCGCGCGGCGCGCGCTGGGAGCTCGACGCACGCCTCGACGCCGGGTCGGACCTGCTGGGCGACCCGCCGGGACTCTCCGCCAACGCGGGTCCGCGCGAGGAGATGAGCGCCCAGGACCGCGACGCGCAGATCGCGGCCCTGCTGACCGTGCACCCCGATCCCACGGACGACATCTCGCTCCTGGGCCGGTCCGCCCTCGGCGGCGCGGCGACGCCGGACGCGGCGCTCGTGGGCGCCGGGGAGCGGCACTACACCGAGTGGCGCGTGGAGCCCGGCGACGTGATCACGATCGTGGCGAGCGCACTGCCGTTCGCCGACGTCGGGGACGGGGCGTCGGGAGAGGGCCCCGATCCGATGACCGATCCCGAGATCGCTGCCGACCTCGCGAGGGCGGAGGCATCCGGCACGCTCCGCGGCCGGGCGCAGGACGCGTGGGGCAACGCGGCGATCCCGGGCTTCGGGATCGGGCGTCCCACTCGTCCGCCGGTCCTCGACCCGGATGCGACGCCCGAGGCGGCCTCCCCGCCCGGCCCCGGGACGGCGGCCGCCGTGTCGGGCGCGGTCCAGTCGATCGCCGCGCCCGGCGGCGCCACCGGCGACGGCGCGGCGGCGGACCGTCCGTCCGCCGGCGGTCCGGCAGGTCCGGCGGCAGCCCCCGACGGCGCGTCCGGGATCGGGCCGGATGAGCTGGTCCTCGCCCCGGGGGCCGGCGGGATGGCGGTGTTCGCCGGCACGCCGGTGGAGGCGGCCGGGACCGAGATGGGCCGGTTCTGGCAGGGCATGGCCGGCGCCGTCCTGGTGATCGTCTGCGCGGCGATCCTCGTGCTCCAGCTCGGGATACGGTGACGCCGGTGGGAGGGGCATCCGTCGCCGCCCTGGCGATCCTGCTCCTGGCCGCCGCCGCGCTCGTCGTGCTGCTCACCACGTACAACGGAGTCGTGGCGATGCAGCGCCGCGTCGACAAGGCGTGGGCGAACGTCGACGTTGCGCTCCAGCAGCGGCACGACGAGCTGCCGAACCTGGTCGAGGCCGTGCGCGACGGGATGGCATACGAGCGGAGCGTGCTCGAGGAGGTGACGCGCGCGCGGTCCGGGTACGAGCCCGGTGCGCCCCTCGGCGTGCTGGCCGCGAACGCGGACGCGACGAGTGCGGCCGTGCGCTCCCTGTTCGCCGTCATGGAGCGCTATCCGGATCTCCGGACGCAGGCGAACGTGCTGAGCCTGCAGCAGGAGATCGAGCGGCTCGAGACGCTCATCGCGACGCGCCGCGAGTTCTACAACGACAGCGTCTACCTCTACAACGCGACGATCCGCCAGCTCCCCGCGGTCCTGTTCGCCGGCGTGCTCGGCTGGGGACCTCGTGAGTTCTTCCGCGTGCCCGATGAGATCCGGACCGCCGAGCCTCCGTCGGTGGAGGTCGCCCCCGGGGCTCGCTCCTGAGCGAGGGCGCTTGCCATAGGTCGTTGCCGGTGCAATAATTGCATCCGCAATGAACGAGCCGCTCCTCACCACGTCCACGCCCCCGATCACCGTGCTCGGGACCGCCCCCGGGGCGGCCGGCACGGGGCGGACGGCCGCGACCGTCGGCATCGATGCCGCCGGGGATGGGATCCCCGACCCGAGGCGGCTGCTGCGCGTTGCGGCGCTCATCGGCAGCGTCCGGCGGGGCTCGCTCAACCGGGCGCTGTTCCGGGCCGCTCTCGGAGCCGCCCCCGACGACGTCGTGCTCGAGCCGGTCGCGATCGAACGGCTCCCGTTCTACGACGGGGACCTCGAGGCGGCCGACGCCTCGCCGGACGTGCGCGCCTTCCGCGCGGCGATCGCGGCGGCGGATGCCGTGCTCGTCGTCACGCCCGAGTACAACCGGAGCCTGCCCGCCGTCGTCAAGAACGCGATCGACTGGGCCTCGCGGCCGCGCTCCTCCGCGGCGATCGCGGGCAAGCCCGTCCTGCTGATCGGCGCGACGCCCGGCATGGGCGCGGTCAGGCATGCGCTGGACCATGCCGCCGCCGTGCTGGCGTTCGCGGGCGCGGTCCCGTTCGAACGGCGGCTGGGCGTCGCCGACGCCGCCCGCCTCCTCGACCCGGATGGCGACACGCCCGATCCTGGCCTCCGCGAGGACCTGGCGGACCTGCTCGCCTCCTTCGCCGCCGGGCTCCGATCTGAGGGGCGCGCCGAGGTGGCCGCGTGACGACCCCGTCCGGCGGGGACGCCGCGTCCGAGGCGCGCGGCTCCGTCGCGGGTTCCGTGCCCTGGGCCGGCGGCGGTCCGGCCCTCCCGTCGACCGTCCGCCTGTGGGCCGCGCTGGTTGCCGTCCACGCGATGCTCGACCGGGCGCTCGAACGCGATGCCTCGACCTGCGGGATCGCGGGCCCGGATGCGATCGGCGTGCTGCGGCCCCTCGCGCAGGCCCCCGGCCACCGCCTTCGCCTCCACGACCTCGCGGGGCGAGCGGGACTGACGCCGAGCGGCCTGACGCGACGCCTTGACGAGCTCGTCGGGGCGGGCCTGATCGTGCGGGCGTCGTGCGACCAGGACCGGCGCGGGACGTATGCCGCGCTCACCGAGTCGGGGATGGCCGCGCTGCCGCCGGCGCTCGCCCACCACGCGGCGGTCCTCGACCGCGAGCTCCACCTCCGCCTCGACCCGCCCTCGATCAACGCCCTCGCGATCCTGCTCGAACGGCTGGCGTCACCATGACCCGGTCAGCGGCATCATCGCGGGACACGCTGCACCACCGAAAGAGATCGATTCCATGCCCGCCGTGACCGTCCCCGACATCACCGTGCTGCCCCGCATCCCGGAGCCCGATCCCGTTGTCGCGCGCCAGCGCCCCGTGCGACAGGTGACCACCGCCCCGCGCGGGGTCGAGGGCGAGGGGTTCCCCGTCCGCCGCGCGTTCATGGGCGCCGACCTGGCCGACCTGGATCCCTTCGTCCACATGGACCAGATGGGCGAGGTCGAGTACGCGCCCGGTGAGCCGAAGGGGACGCCCTGGCACCCCCATCGCGGGTTCGAGACCGTGACCTACATGATGGACGGCACGTTCGTGCACCAGGACTCCAACGGCGGCGGCGGCGTCATCACGAACGGCGACACGCAGTGGATGACGGCCGGGGCCGGCATCCTCCACATCGAGAAGCCCCCCGAATCCCTGGTCGTCAGCGGCGGGCTCTTCCACGGGATCCAGCTGTGGGTGAACCTGCCGCGTGCCCGGAAGTGGGCCCCGCCGCGCTACCAGGACCTGCGCGCGAGCGAGGTCGCGCTGCTCGCGTCGTCCGACGGCGGGGCGCTGGTGCGCGTCATCGCCGGCGAGGTCGCGGGGCACGCAGGCCCCGGCTCGACCTACACACCGATGACGTTCATCCACGCGACGCTCGCGCCGACGGCCCGGCTCGCCCTGCCGTGGCGGACCGACTACAACGCGCTGGCGTACGTGCTGGCCGGCCAGGGGACGGTCGGGCCGGAGCGGCGCCCGATCGGGGCCGGACAGCTGGCCGTCTTCGGACCCGGCGACGCGATCACGATCGACGCGCACGGCGTGCAGGAGAGCCGCAGCCCGAACCTGGACGTCCTGGTGCTGGGCGGCCTCCCGATCCGCGAGCCGGTGGCGTGGTACGGGCCGTTCGTGATGAACACGCGCGAGGAGCTGATGCAGGCGTTCGAGGACTACCAGGCCGGTCGCCTCGGGTCGATCCCGGCGATCGCGTCGGTCCACGGCGCCCCGACGACCATCGTCGAATCCGGCCGATCCGGCGAGGCGGGCGGACGTGCCTGAGGGCCGGCGGCCCTCCCTCGAGGAGCTCGTCTACCGCGTCCACGAGACGCTCTATCTCCGGACCGGTGGCCGGATCGGGCATCGCCTGATCCTGGTGCCCACGCTCCTGCTGACGACGACGGGCCGGCGGACGGGGGCGAGGCGTACCCGTGCCCTCGTCTATGCGCGCGACACGGACGGCTACGTCGTCGTGGCGTCGAACGGGGGCCGCGACCGGCCACCGGCGTGGTACGTCAACCTGCGCGCGGATCCCCGCGTGGAGGTCCAGGTCGGGACCTCGCGCATGCACGCCGGCGCACGGCCGGTCGAGCGCGGGGACGCCGACTACGAGCGCCTGTGGCGACTGGTCAACCGGAACAACCACGGCCGCTACGACGGCTACCAGCGCCGCACCGGGCGGCCGATCCCCCTGGTCGTGCTCACGCCGGTCCCGGACTGACGGCCCGGCGCCGTCCGGCATGGCAGACTCGCCCGGGCGGCCGGCTCGGCACGCGGAATCGTGCGAAGAGGGCACGTTCGCGATCTGTTCGTTCTGGCTCGTGTCCGCGCTGGTCGAGATCGCGAGGTCGAGCGGGGACGACGGCTCTGCGAGAAACTGCTCTCGTACGCGAGTCCCCTGCAGTCGTACGGAGAGGAGATCGACGCGGACACCGGGCGCCACCTGGGCAACTTCCCGCAGGCGTTCACGCACCTCGCGCTGATCGATGCGGTGATGCACCTCATCGCGGCCGAGGGCCAGGCGTCGGTCGTGCCGGCGTCTGGGCCAGTCGCGCCGGGTCCGAGCCACCCGAAGCCGAAGGGGGCTTCGGCGACGTGACGGACTCGGGCGACGACACGGGCGGCCTCGTCCCCGCTGCAGGCGGCCGGGGTTCAGCCCCGGCGCGACGCCCGCCGGACCTCGTGCGCCCGGCGACGGTCGACGACGTGCCCGCGATCCGCGCGATTCTTGCGGCCCACGACAACGACGGCCCGGTCACCTTCGCCGACGTGGTCGGACCGTACGTGCGCCACTGCATCGCCCACGCGATCGCTCGGGTCACCGAACGCGACGGCGAGGTCATCGCGTACGGGGCCACGATCGACACTGCGGTCGGTCGGCACCTGGCCGATCTGTTCGTGCGGCCCGACCTGCTCGGACATGGGATCGGCCGCGTGCTGCTCGACGCGGTGTTCGGCGGCGCGACGCGGCGGACCACGTTCGCCTCGGCCGACCCGCGCGCGCTGCCGATCTACGTGCGCGCCGGCATGGCGCCGCTCTGGCCGAACCTGCATCTGCGGGGGCGGGGCACCGCGCTCCCGCCACTCGACGCCGGACTGACCGTCGAGCCGGCCGAACCCGCCGGTCTCGCGGCCCTGGAGCGGGAGTGGACCGGCGCCGATCGCCGCGTCGATCACGCGTTCTGGGGATCGCTGGCCGCGGCGGACGGGTTCGTCGTCCTCGATCGCGCCCGGCCGGTCGCCATCGGGTACGGCAGGGCGCGCCAGGTGGGACCGGAGCGGGCGGTCGACCGCCTCGTCGTGCGGCCCGGGGGCGAGCCGGTGGGGCCAGCCATCGCCGGCCTGCGGCGGGCCGCGCGCGGGGGCGACGTCGCGGCATGCATTCCTGGGCCTCACCCGGTCCTGCCGGTCCTGCTCCGGGCGGGCTTCCGCGTCGTCGATCGCGACCAGTTCATGGCGTCCGACCCGGACCTGGTCGATCCGGCCAGGCTGCTTCCCAACGGCGGGATGCTGTGACGGAGCCGCACGCCGTGACCGGGATGTCCCGCCGACCGTTCGGGACGACCGGCCTCGACGTCACGCCGATCGGCCTCGGGCTCGCGGCGGTGGGTCGGCCGGCCTACATCAACGTCGGGCGGGACCGCGACCTGGGCGCCGACCGGAGCGTCGCGGCGATGGAGGCGCGCAGCCACGAGCTGCTCGACGAGGCCGTGGCGCTCGGCATCCGCTACGTGGACGTCGCCCGCTCGTACGGCCGTGCGGAGGCCTTCCTCGCCTCGTGGCTCGCCGGGCGCACGCCGGATGCGCCGCCGGTCACGGTCGGATCGAAGTGGGGCTACCGGTACGTGGGGGAGTGGCGGCTGGACGCCCCGGTCCACGAGGTCAAGGAGCACAGCCTCGCGATGCTCCGGAGCCAGCTCGGGGAGAGCCGCGCCCTGCTGGGCGGCTGGCTCCGCCTGTACCAGGTCCACTCGGCGACGTTCGAGAGCGGCGTGCTGGAGAACCGCGAGGTCCTGGCCGAGCTCGCACGCCAGCGGGAACGGGGCCTCGCGATCGGGCTCACGGTCAGCGGCCCCAACCAGGCCGACGTGGTGCGCGCGGCGCTCGACGTGCGCGTGGACGGCGTGAACCCGTTCGGCGCGGTACAGGCGACGTGGAACCTGCTCGAGCCCTCTGCCGGTCCGGCCCTGCGGGACGCCCACGACGTCGGCTGGGGGGTCATCGTGAAGGAGGCGCTGGCGAACGGCCGGCTGCTGCAGCCCGACCACGCCCTCCTGGAGCGGGCGACGGCCCGGCGCGGCGCGGCGCCCGACGCGCTCGCGCTCGCGGCCGCGCTGGCGCAGCCGTGGGCCGACGTGGTGCTCTCTGGAGCCGCCACGCCCGACCAGCTGGCGGGCAACGTCCGCGCCCTCGACGTCCGGTTGGCGGCCGGGGACCTCGCGGACCTGGCCGACATGGCCGAGCCTCCCGGTGCCTACTGGGCGGAGCGCTCCCGGCTCGCCTGGTCGTAGGGCGGGCACGGACCGCGACCGGGCTCGCCTCGGGCCGCGTCGGGCCGGGGAGGCGAGGGCCGGACGCGGCCGGCCGCGTCCGCGGGTCAGCGCGCCTCGCGGATCGCCTGCCACATGCGCCGGATGCCGGGCCGCTGCCCGTACATCAGCACGCCGGCGCTGTAGATGCGGGCGGCGACCCACACCGCGCCGACGATCGTGATCGCCAGCAGCACCATCGTCCCGGCGACCTCGATCGGCAGTGCGCTCCCGTCGCTCAGCCGCCCCAGCATCATGTACGGCGAGAGGAACGGCACCCAGGACAGCAGGATGACCCACGGCGCCCGGGCGTCGACGATGCCGATCGACGCGTAGAGGCCGATGAGATAGCCGGCGGTCGAGACGAGCGTCATCGGGGTGATGACCTGGTTGACGTCCTCCTGCCGGCTCACGAGCGAGCCCGCCGCCGCGAAGAGCACCGCGTAGAGCAGGAACCCGAGCACGAAGTAGATCGAGAAGATGAACAGGATGCCCGGGGTCAGGCCCTGGGGCAGCGAGAACGCCGAGGCCTCGCCGAGCACGACCGTCGCGACCTGGCCCTCGGCGACCAGCGCCAGCAGCGCCGCCGCGAGCACGGCGGCGTACTGGAGGAGCGCCGCCGCTCCCACGCCGAGCACCTTCCCGGCGAGCAGCTGGAACGGCGTCGCGGCGGCCAGGATGATCTCCATCACCCGGTTGCTCTTCTCCTCGACGACGCTCATCGCGACCCATGTTCCGTACAGGATCACGGCCAGGAAGAGGAACATCACCAGGCCGAACGTGACGGCGAACCCGCTGATGTCGCTGGCGACGGCGTTGCCGCCCGGCGAACCCTTCGATGGGTCGGCAGCCTCGACGCTGACCGCGGGCGGAGCGAACAGCTGCGCCTGCTGGCTGCCGGTCAGGCCGGCGCGGGCGAGCCGGTCGGCGATCGCGATGGAGGTGGCCGCCTGCCGCACGAGGTCCGGCGTCCGTGACATGCCCGGGTCGCTCACGAAGATCGTGAACGAGAGGTCACCGGACGCGCCCCGCTCGATGTCCACGAGCACGTCGAGCTTGCCGTTCTGGACCCGGGTTCGGGCGGCCGCGAGATCGGAGACCGACGTGACCTTGAAGGGCTTCCGGGACGTTGCCGAGCCGTCCTGCGCGGCGGCGCCGTTCACCGGCGTGGACGGGGCGTTCAGCAGCGCGTCGAGCGTCGCGACCGGGTTCCCCGCCAGGTCGCGCGCGCCCACGTGGACGGCCACCGACTGCGATACGTTCCGATCGATATAGCCGATGACCACCGGGGCCAGCCCGACGACGATCGCGGCCAGCACCAGGATGATGGTCGAGATCAGGAAGCTGCGCGTCGTGGCGCGCGTCACGAGCTCGCGCCGTGCCACCGCGGCGATGTTGGCGAGGCCGCCGCCCGCCCGGCCCGGCCGGACCCGGGTGCCGTCCGTCGTCGCCGGCCCGCGACCGCCGATCCGCGTGTTCACCGCCCCGCTCCCGCCCCGACCGGGGCCAGCTTCCGTTCGTCCTCCGCCGCGACCCCGACACGCTCGATGAAGATGTCCTCGACCGACGGGTCGGCGATCTCGAAGCGGGTCACGTATTCGTGGCGCGCCAGCGCGGCCTGCAGGATCGCCTCCGGGTCCGCACCATCGCGAACCTCCAGCTCGTGGTAATCGAGGCCCGGACGGGTGATGCGCACGCCCGGGATGCCGTCCAGCCAGGCCAGGTCGGGGTCTCCGGCCACGCCGAGGCGGACGACGCGCCGGCCGGCCGCGTGGCGGACCTCCTGCGTCTCCCCGGCCACCAGCACGCGGCCCCGGTCGATGATCGCGATGGTGCCGCAGAGCTCCTCGACCTGCTCCATCTGGTGGGTGCTGAAGACGAGGGCCTTGCCGCGATCGCGCATGTCGAGGAAGGCGTCCTTGAGCAGCGCGACGTTGATGGGGTCCAGGCCCGAGAACGGCTCGTCCATCAGCAGGACGTCGGGGTCGTGGAGGATGGCCGCGATGAACTGGACCTTCTGCTGGTTCCCCTTGCTGAGCTGCTCGGCTCGTCGGTCGGCATAGTCCGCGATGCGGAACCGGGCCAGCCAGTGGCGTGCCCGAGCCGCCGCATCGTGCCGTGGCACGCCGTTGAGCGCCCCGAAGAAGACGAGCTGGTCGAGGACCTTCATGCGCGGGTAGAGTCCGCGGTCCTCGGGAAGGTAGCCCCAGGTCCGCCGCGGCGCGAGGTGCGCCGCCCGGCCGTCCCAGGCCACCGACCCCTCGTCGGGGCGGAGGATGTCGAGCACGATCCGCATCGTGGTCGTCTTGCCGGCGCCGTTCGGGCCGAGGAATCCGAAGACCTGGCCCCGCTCCACGGCGAAGGAGATCCCGTCCAGCGCCTGGACGTCTCCGAACCGCTTGCGGAGACCCTCGATGACGAGCGCCATGTCACCTCCGTGTTGGGCGCGCGAACGGTGAGGCGCGAGGAACCGCCCTCCCTTCGGATCCCGCCGGGTGGATCGTCGCGCCTCCGCGGCCCGGGTGCGAGGGCCGGTGTGCCCGTGGACGGCGGCCAGGAGGCTCGGCCGGAACAGGCCGGCGGGATCGGCGGCCCCGGGCGGACGGGGCTCCGGCCGGCGGGATCGGCGGCCCCGGGCGGGGCTCGAGTCGGGGGCGACGCACGGGCGCGAGCGGCCCGGGAGCGGCGTCGGCAGGGCGGGGAACCGCGCCGCCCCGGCGATCGGGCGCCGTTCCGTTACGATCTTCGCTCGGGTGGCGGACGGCTCGGGCTCCCGCACGACGGGTCCGCCTGGATGCCGGAATGAAGGTGTGCGTGGTCCGGACCTCGAGTGAGCGCGCGGGGCGCGCCGGGCTGCTTCCCGGACGGTCGGCCACCGAGCCGCCGCGCGGTGGGCGTCCATGACCTCGGACCCGTTTCCCGGGTCTGCCGGCCGGGCCTGCGAGGCCGGTGCGCTGGGGGCGGCCGCTGCCGCGCTCGTCGTCGGCGGATGGCTCGACGGGACCGTCATCGTCGGGCTGGAACGGGACGGCGCGGCGACCTACGCGCCCACCGGCGCCGCCTTTGCCGTCGGGCTCGGAGCGGCCGTCGTCGCCGGGTGCGTCCTCGCCGTCGGCGTGCTGGCGTGGCGATCCCGGTCGGTGCTCGTGGGCATCGTGTACCTGGCCGTGGGTCTCTGGTTCGCCTTCCTGCCCTACATCGCCTGGCAGTTCGCGACCCAGATCAACGGTGCGCCTCCGCTGCTGCCGGGCCCGGTCGCCGATGCCGTGAACCGCCTCGAGGCGCTGTCCGCCGGTCCCCTCGACGCGGTCGAGACGATCGGGGCGGGGATGGCCCTCGCCGGGGCACTGGTGGTTGGGGCCGCCATCCGTCGTCGCGCCACCCGGGCGAGCGGGCGGCACGGCCCACGTGGCTCCCCCGGGCCATGACCATTGCCGCTGTCGGCGCAGGGCTGGTCGGGGCACAGTGCGGCCAGCGTGCGGGTTCGTCCGCGCGCCAGTCGTCCCATCGCGACGGCGTTCCGGAGCCCCGGGGGGTGCGGTCGTCGCCGAAGGAGGTTCGCCATGACGCGCGTCGTCGTCGTCCATCGAGAGCCGGACGTGGCGGCCGAGCAGGCCGCGTACCTCCGCGAAGCCGGATACGAGGTCGACGTCTGCGGCGGACCGACGAACGATCCGTGCCCGGCGGTGCACGACCTGCCGTGCCCGCTCGCGGACGGCGCCGACGTGCTGGTCTACGAGGCCTGGGCGGCGGGTGACAGCGACGCCGGTCGGCAGCTCATCGCGCACGTGCGCGACCTGTACGCCGACCTGCCGCTCGTGCTGACCGACGTGGACGACCGCCTCGCGTGGGTCGAGACCGAGGGTCCCGAGCGGGTGACGCCGCTGGCCGGACGCCCGGACGCCCGGACGCTGCAGGCCGCGGTGGCCGCCGCGCTCGCCGACCAGGGGATGGCCGTCTAGGTCTCCGGCCGGGGGGTCGCCCGTGCTGCGATCTCCTCCTCCGGCGGCATGTCGTGGAAGAACCCCCAGTACATCGCCGCGTTGATGAACTGGAGCGCCCCCGCGATCAGGAACGGCAGCGTCAGGCTGACCTCGTCGAACAGGTAGCCCGCGACGACCGGCGCCACCGCCATGGTGGCCTGGCTCGGCAGGTTCGACAGGGCGCCCACGGCCGCCCGTTCGCCCGGGTCCGCCATCGCGACGACGTACGACTGGCGGAGCGGCATCCCGATCCGCTGGACGACCATCCGCACGAGGTAGATCGCGCCGGCCACCACGAACGACGGCGCGAGAACCATCGGCACGAGCAGCACGGCCTGCACGATCCGCACGGCGGTGACCGTGCGGACGAGCCCCCAGCGGCGTGCCAGGCCGGCAGCCGACAGCGTCGACACCGCGGTGGCGGCGTTGATCACCGCGAACAGGATCCCGATCTGCGCGGGACCCACGCCGTAGCGGCGGAAGAACCAGTAGGTCACGAACGGGCCGAACATCCCCACGGCGAGCCCGTTCACGCTGTTGGTCGCCCACAGGCGCAGCAGCAGCGGCATCGACCGTCGCGGGAGCGTGGGCCTCCTTCCGGCACCCGGCGGCGCCGGGGGACGCGGCGGCTCCCGCAGCGCGAGGGCGAGCAGCCCGGCGACCGTCGCGAGCATCGCCGTCACGAGGAAGGGCAGTCGGAACGCCGCGACCGCCGCCTCCCCGGTGGGCGTGCGTCCGGCCAGCCCGGCGAGCAGGCCGCCGACCAGCGCGCCCACGCTCGACGCGAAGGCGAGCCGGCCGAAGGCGATGTTGCGCCTGGCCGGCGCCGTCGTCTCGCTCACGAGCGCCTGTTCCGCCGGCTGGTAGGGGCCGACCGCTCCTGCGCCTGCGCCGGATCCCCGGCCGAAGCTGCCGACGGAGGCCGCGGCGAGCAGCACGAGGGGCGAGCGGGAGAACGCGAAGACCACGCCGGCCACCGCGGCGAAGAGCGGCACGACGACCAGGAAGGGCTTGCGACCGGCCCGGTCCGAGGTCAGCCCGATCGCGGTCGAGAGGATGGCTGTCGCGATGCCGACGGCCACGGCCAGCTCCCCGAGCTGGAACGCATTGAACCCGATGAGTGCCAGGTAGACCGGCGTCACGACGCCGGCGAGCGAGCGGGCAGCGCTCATGAAGAAGCGCGCCACGATGATGATCGTGATGTTGCGGTTGCCCCGCAGCTCCTGCCAGCGCGCGCGACGACCTCCGGTCACGGGCGCGCCGGCGGGACGATCTCGACGAGGACGGAGCCCGTCACGTTGACCAGGGTGGTGGCGCCGTGCCGGCAGTGCCAGCCGGATGCGGCGGCCAGCGCCGCGTGGCCGTGGAGCCAGAGCGGGGGCCGCAGCCGATCGAGCACGAAGCGATAGGCCGCGAAGCCGCGGTGGTATGGGTCGGCCGGGTTGTCGTTGGCGCCGAGCGGCGGGGCGTGGCTGACCACGATCGACGGGGCGGGCGGCCGCAGCAGCCAGGGACCGGCCGCCGTCACGACCTGCGTCCACCCCGTGCCGTCGCTGCGGCGCGCCGCGTCGGACTCGCGACCCGGCCACGGCAGCGCGAGGAGCGGGAACGGGCGGAACGACCGGGTGTCGGTACCCGACGAGGGGACCGGGACGTGCGCGGGATCGCGCCATGCCCCGCCGCGGTCGTGATTGCCGCGGACGAAGATGACCGGGGCGCCGAACGCGTCCCCGAGGAAGCCGATGCGTTCCGGGGCGAGGTCGCCGCATCCCACGACCAGGTCCACGTGCCCGAGCGCGGCGCGGTTCCGCTCGTCGTCCAGGAAGCGATCGGGCTCGTCCGAGGCGGCGAGGACGCGGAACGGATCGGGGTGGGCCTCGAAGGGACGTGAGTCGGGCCAGGTCACCCGCAGTCGCCGCGTCACGAGTCGCCGGCGGCCGGTTCGCCGGCCGCGGACGGGGGCTCGTCCGTCCCGTCGGCGTCCGGGTCGGGATCCGGCGCAGCGGGAGGCGTCGTCGCGTCGGGCTCCGGGGCGGAGGCCCGTGCGTCGTCGGCCCTGCGCGCACGGGGTGGGCCGGGATGCCCGGCCGGCAGCGTCGCGCCGGGGCTCAGACGACCGGCGCCGGCGGCGCGCAGGCCGCCGCCATCGGCGAGCATCGCCGCGAGTCCCTCCTGGTCGGGCCGCTCCACGTCCTCGCCGGGGAGCCGCACGGCGGAGACCGCGGCATCGATCGCCACCTGCCCGAGCACCCGGGCCGCGGCCACCCGGTTGTGCCCGTCCAGCACCCAGTAGCCGCCCGCCGCGTGCAGCACGTCGATCGGCGGCAGGATCCGCATCTCGCGGTTGGCGGCCAGGATGCGCTGCCAGCGGCCCCGCCAGTTCGCCGTCCGGAGCCGTGGCAGCGGCAGGAAATCCGAGCCGCGCTGGGCCGATCCCTCGACCGCCGTTCCCACGATCTCGGCCACCGCGATCTCGCGGAGCCCCATCTCGCGGATCGGTGCGCGGCGAGCCTCGGGGTGCAGGTCGAAGAGGTTCGGCAGCGGCCGCGTCGGCGGGACGAGCAGGTGGCGATGCCGGATCGGCCGTCGCTCCTTCCAGCGCCGCCGCGCCGCCCGCACCGGTCTCGCGCGGCGGACGAGGGGAGGGACCTTCCCGACGAGCGGGACGACGCGGGTGACGACCGGCTCGCCGAGATCGGCGATGCGCTCGCCGGCGTGGGCGAGCGTGCCGGCGACATCCTCCGCGCCGGCGACCGCTCCTCCCGCCACGACGCGCCCCGCGGCGCGCAGGGTCTCCGCGACCCGGCCCGGGACGGGAGTCCCGCCCTGCGTCTGCTGCCCGCCCCGCGCGCCGTCGTCCCGGCGCCGCTCTTCCATGGTCACCGCGTCCTCCCTGCCCATCGTGGCACGGGTCGCGGCGTGGCGCTCGGCGGCGGACGACCTGCGCGTGGCGATCAGGACGCGCGATGCGGTCAGGGACGCGCGGTGGGGCTCGGGCTCGGCGTGGGCTCGCCATGCGACCGGCCGCCCTGGGTCGAGCGCCCCGCCGGCTCGGACGCCTGGCTCCTGCCCTTGGCGGGCGGAGTCCCCGCGCGCCCCGGGTGGGCCGTCGCCGCAGGCCCCGACCCCTTGCCGCTGCCCTCGCCCGCCGACCCGTTCCGCTGGCCGACCGCGGCGACGGCCTGCTTGAGATGCCCCAGGGCGGTCCGCAGGGCCGCCTGCGCCGGGGCCGGGGCGCGCGGGATGAGCGACTGCATCAGGTCCGCGTGCTGATCGAGCGCGCGAGTCAGTCCCGGCGGGATGTCCCCGGGGGAGGTCGCCGGCTGATCGAGGGTCTGGGCCAGGATCGACTGGTACGCGCCCGCCGCGGCCTCGACGGCGGCGGGGTTGTCGCTCCGCACGGCCGACTGGACCTCGTCGACGCGGTCGCCGAGCCGTCCGATCTCGGCGCGGTACCACGCCGGGGTTCCGGCGTTGGGCAGGGTCAGCGACTCGATGTCGATGCGGGTCGCATAGAGCGGTCCGCCCGGCGCGCTCGCGGCCAGGGCGCCGCCGGAGACGACCAGCAGTACCGCGACGGCGAGCAGCACCGCGGCCCGCACGCGGACCGGGGATCGCGCGGGCGCCGCGGCTCGTCCCGACTGGGCGGCCGCGAACGAGCCGAGGACGTGCGATCGTATCCGGTCGAGCGCCGGGGGATCCGCGGACGCGCTCGCCTGCGCATGCCGCCGCAGGACGTCGACGAGCGTGTCGGCGTCGTCGCCCGCCGCCGCGTCCGGCCCGGGAGCAGGGGCGCGGCCGGCGGCCATTCCCAGCCGGGCCGCCGAGGCATGTGCCAACCCGAGCGCGCGGTGCAGGAGACCGTCCACGCCGCTCACCGTGCCCACTCCTCGAGCGAGCCGTCCGGCAGATCCGCGGCCACGCCGAGCCGGCGGCGGAGCGTCGCCAGGGCCCGGAACTGGAGGGACCGGACCGCGATCTCGCGTCGACCGAGCACCCGGGCCGTCTCGGCCACCGACAGGCCGGCGTAGAACCGGCACGCGAGGACCGCCTGCTGGTCGGGAGTCAGCGTCCGGATCGCCCGCTCCAGCGCGGCGGCGTCGGCCGACCGGGCGGCGACCTCGGAGGGATCCGGCGCGTCGGCGCGATGCTCGGCGGCGGCCTCCAGCGTGGCGTGGTCCCGGCCGGTCCTGGCGAAATCGACCAGGGCGTTGTGGGCCAGCCGGAAGAGCCAGGCCGAGAAGGGGGTCCCGCGCTGCTCGTAGCGGGGCAGTGCCTCGATCACCTTGAGGAACACCCGCTGCACGAGGTCCTCGGCGTCCGCCCGTTCGCGGACCCGGAACGCGACGTACCGGTACACGCGCGGCGCGAACTCGTCGTAGAGCCCGGCGAACGCTTCCGCATCGCCGTGGATCGCCCGGGCCACCAGCGCATCGATCGTGTCGCCATCGGCAGTGTCGCCATCAGCAGTAGGAACGAGCGGATCGGGCGGGCGTGACGCCCCGGACCCACCATCCGGGCCGGACGTGCCGGAGGCCTCCGGGGCGTCCGGAGTCCCGGGCGCACCGCCTGCGCCCGGGAGGTCCGCGGCGCCGCTTCCGGCCCTTCCGCCGGATGGCCCCGCCGCGCCCTCCCGGGAGTCCGGGCCGCGCGGTTCGTCGATGCCTCTGCGCGCTTCCCCCATCCTCACCTCGGGTTCCGTGCCGTCCGTCCGCGCCGGTCGCCGCTGATCCGGAATGCCGGACCGGCTCCGCTGCTCCGGCTCCGACGGCCGACGTGATGCCGGCATGATGACCGCTCGTGCCCGGCGGCGTGAGGATCAGGCGCCTTCGACCCCGGGCTCTCGCCCGTGCGGCGGGACCGTTCCCGGCGTCCGCCGATCGGCCGCCGTGCCCCGGTCCCGTGCGGTCACGCCGCCTGCACCGCCGTCCGCTCGAGCACCGGCTCGTCCTCCGCGAGCTCGAGACGATACCGGGTCAGCGGCTCGTAGCCGTCGTCGAGCAGTGCGTCGGCCAGCCGATCGTAGACCAGCCGGTCGAGCGACCGCTCGATCGATCGCCCCGCGCCGAACGACCGGACCGCGTCGTCGACGATGCGTTCGCGCATCCGCGGGCCGAGGTCGAACCCGATCCGGTAGCGTTCGAGCCAGTCGCGTGCCAGCGCGTCGAGCTTGACCGACAGGATCGCGTCGAGCTCTTCCCTGCCCAGCGGGTCGAAGTGGACGATGCCGTCGAGGCGGTTCACGAACTCGGGCCGGAACGCGTCGCGGATCGTGGCGTCGCGCAGCCGGCGGATCGCCAGCTCCCGCTCGTCGCCGGCCGGCTCCTCGGCCCCGAACCCGAGCGGCCGGCGGAGGTGGTCGGCCGCCCGCGATCCGAGGTTCGACGTCATCACGACGATCGTGTTCCAGAGCACGGCCTTCTCGCCCCTGGTCCCGTAGACCACGCCCGAGTCCAGGGCGCCGAGGAGGAAGTCGTGGACGGCCCAGTGCGCCTTCTCGATCTCGTCGAAGAGGAGGACGACATCCGTTTCGCGCTGGAGCTCGGTGATCAGGCGACCCGGCCGCTCGTGGCCCACGTAGCCGGGAGGTGCTCCGATCAGTCGCGCCACCTCGTGCTCGCGCTGGTATTCCGCACAGTCGAAGCGCACCAGCGCCTGCTCGCCGCCGAAGACCTCGCAGGCGAGCGCGCGGGCGAGCTCGGTCTTGCCGACGCCGGTGGGACCCACGAACAGGAAGACGCCCTGCGGGCGCGACAGGCGGCCGAGCCGCACGGACCGCCTGCGGATGGCGCGGACGACCGAGGAGATCGCCTCCCGCTGTCCGACGATCCGCCGGTGCAGCCGCTCCTCCAGCGAGTTGAGCCGATCCCGTTCGCCGCCCGAGACCAGGGCGAGCGGCAGCGCGGCGACCCGGGCGAGCGCACGCTCGACCGCCTCGACATCGACGGTGGATCCATCCGGGTGCGCCGCGGCCCGGACGAGCGCGACGGCCGCCCCCGGCAGGGCGCCCGGCACCGCGAATCGCTGCGCCAGGCGGACGGCCGCGTCGAGGGCATCCGGGGCGGTCTCCGGGTGACCGGCGGCCTCCGCCCATGCCCCCAGGGCGGCGCGGGCGGCCTCCGCGCCGGCGCCCGGGACCTCGATGCGCGCGAGGTCGCGCGGCGGATCGAGCGCGACGCCGAGGGGTTCACCTTCGGCCGTGAGGATGACGGGGGTCTCCGCGGGGACGCGGATCGGGATGGGCGGACCGTCGGTGTCGACCAGGAGGAGTCCGCACCCGGTCCGGGCGAGCCACGATTCCATGGCCTCGCACGCAGCCCCACGCTCGTCGGGGGGGAGCCGGCGCAGGTCCTCGACCGAGACCTCCAGCGACGCGCGTCCGGTGCGCGCCGCGGCGTCCCGGGCCAGCTGCCGCTTGCCGGCACCGGCGGGTCCGACGAGCAGCGTGTCGAGCCCCTCCGTCCAGCGACGGTGGAGATCGGCCGACAGCGCGTCGCGTCCCGCGATGCGGGCGACCTCGCCGACGACGGTGCCGACCGGCGGCTCCGCCGTCAGCAGGCTCGCGGGTGGTTCGGGATCGAGATCGGGGAGGTCGGACCCGGAGCTGGTATCGAGGGGATCGGTCATGTGCGGGGTCCTTCCGGGTGGACGCGCCCGCGGGCCTGCAACGGGCGCGGGGCAACGGCTGGCTGATCCCAGTCTCCGGGCCGTCGCCACACCCGTTCGCCGTACATCGTTGTGCGTACGGCCGGATGACCGGATCGCGGCCGTGGGGTCGGCCTCCGAGCCGGCCGCGGGATCAGCTCCCGAGCCGGGCCGCGATCCGCGCGGCCGTCCGCGCGTTGTTCCGGATCAGCGCCTCGTTCGCGCGCACGGAGGTGCCCGCCGTCAGTTCCGCGATCCGCGCGAGCAGCCAGGGCGTGAGGGCGGCGCCGTGGATCCCGCCGGAGAGGGCCTCTGCCGTCGCCTGCTCGACGATCGCCTCGATCCGCTCGCGGGGCACCTCGTCGGCGGCCGGGACCGGAGCGCAGATCAGCATGCCGGTCCCGAGGGCGAGGCGCAGGTGCGTGGCGGCGATCCGGGCCGCGTCCTCCGTCGTCGCGGCCACGATGGGCGACCGCACGCCGCTTCGTCGCGCCCAGAAGCCGGGCACTTCGTCGGACCCGATCGTCACCAGCGGCACGCCCCGGGTCTCGAGCGCCTCGACGGTGAGCGCCACGTCGAGGATCAGCTTCGGTCCGGCGCTCACGACGACGACCGGCGTCCGCGCCAGCTCGTCGAGGTCGGCGGAGATGTCCAGGCTGCCGGACGTCGCGCCGGGTCCCACGAGGGCCCCCCGGTGCACGCCGCCGATCCCGCCGGTCGCGAAGACGCGGATCCCGGCGGCCCGTGCCGCGATCATCGTCGCCGACACGGTGGTCGCTCCCCAGCCGCCGCCTGCCAGCGCCGCGGCGAGCGTGGGCCGTGCGACCTTCGCGACTCCCGGCGCGGTCGCGAGCGACTCGACCTCGTGGGGCGTCAGGCCGATCCGCAGCCGCCCGTCCCGGATCGCGATCGTGGCCGGCACCGCGCCCTCGGCACGCACCGCCGCCTCGCTGTCGCGCGCGATCGCGACGTTCTCGGGGTACGGGAACCCGTGGCTGATGAGCGTCGACTCGAGCGCGACGACGGGGCGGCCCTCGCGCAGTGCGTCCGCGACCTCGGGCGACACCTGCAGGAACCCGCGCACGCCGGCCGAGTCCGGGTCCGGTGCGTCCGGGCCGTCCACGGCCGCGCCCGTCTGTGCCGCGTCCGCGGCCGCCCTGTGTCCGGCTCTTCTCGTCCCGTCCGTCGCCGCCATCCCGCGCCTCCCGTCCGCGCCTCCCAGATCCGCC
>JAJYGK010000006.1 GCA_021790715.1 Chloroflexota bacterium | reverse complement strand
GGACGACTGGATGAAGGCGGTCGTGAACCGGGACGGCCTCATCGTCGACCCGCGCGCGCTCGACTGGGCCGGGATCGCCGTGTTCAAGCGCGCCTACGGCCTCTTCCGCGAGCGGGGCTACCGTGCCCGCCTGCTCGTGGCCGCCTTCCGGCACGTCCTGCACTGGACCGAGTTCGTCGGCGGTGACGTCATCCTCACGATGCCCTACGCCTGGCAGGTGCGCTACAACGGCAGCGGCATCGACCCGGTCGCCCGCATCGACGTCCCGGTCGAGCGCGCGATCGTCGACGAGCTGTGCACGCGCATCCCCGACTTCACCCGCGCCTACGAGCCCGACGGCATGGCGCCCGCCGAGTTCGACTCGTACGGCGCCTCCGCCCGCACCCTGCGCCAGTTCATCAGGGCATATCACGATCTCATCGGCGCGGTCAGGGACATCGTCCTGCCCGACCCCGACGTCCGGCAGTGACCGCGAGACCGTCCCACCCATGCACCTGGAGGCACGCATGAACCCACTGGACGCCTTTCGCCTCGACGGGCGCGTCGCCTTCGTCTCGGGCGGCGGCGGAGCCATCGGCGCCGCGCTCGCGGAGGCGATGGCCGCCGCGGGGGCCAGCATCGTCGCCGCGGACCTCGACGAGGGACGCGCCGGCGAGACGGCCGAGCGCGTGCGCGCGGCCGGCGGTCAGGCGATCTCGTTCGGCGCCGACATCACTCG
Source organism: Chloroflexota bacterium (assembly GCA_021790715.1). GTDB lineage: Bacteria > Chloroflexota > Limnocylindria > Limnocylindrales > CSP1-4 > JAJYNJ01. The sequence continues at coordinate 5,407 of JAJYGK010000006.1, read as the reverse complement.
GGAGGCGGACGCCGAACGGGTCGTCGCCGGCGCGATCGACCGCTTCGGCCGCCTCGACATCGTCGTCAACGCCGTCGGCGGCGGCGCGGGCCGCGTGCTCTTCGAGGCGCAGGACTACCCGCGCGACGCGTGGGACTGGATCATGGAGCTCAACCTGCGCAGCACGCTGATCGGCACGCAGGCCGCCGCCCGGGCCATGATCAGGGCGGGCAACGGCGGCCGCGTGATCAACATCAGCTCCGTGCGCGCGCTGCTCGGCATCAACGCCGGGTACTCGGCGTACGTCGCGGCCAAGGGCGCGATCTCCTCGCTGACCCGCCAGTGGGCGACCGAGTGGGCGAAGCACGGGATCACGGTGAACGCGATCTCGCCCACCTTCGTCGACACGCCGCAGGTGGCGTCGCTCCTGGCCGACCCGGAGTTCACGGCGAACCTGGTCAACCGCGTGCCGCTCCGCCGCGTGGGGCAGACCGACGACCTCGTCGGTGCGGTCATCTTCTTCGCCTCCGACGCGTCGTCGTTCGTGACGGGCCAGATCCTCGGCATCGACGGTGGCCTGACGGCCACGCAGTAGGCGCTCCGGCCGGGCGCCGCGCGGCACGCCGCCGCGGCGCCGATCGGCCCGCGTGCCCCGGGGCGGGCACCGCGATCCACCACGCACCATTCCGGAGAGGCATGACCCGATGGAACAGCTGACGCCGAACATCTGGACCGAGACGCGCTGGCGCGGGTGCAACCCGAGCTTCGTCACGACGTCCGACGGTGTGGTCGTGATCGATACCCCGCAGCTCCCGACGAAGGCCGTCGCGATGCGGCGCGAGGCGGAGGCGCACGGCCCGATCCGCTACGTGATCAACACCGAGCATCACGTCGACCACATCTTCGGCAACCACTGGTTCAAGGGCGCCGGGACCGTCGTCCATCACCAGGGCGTGCACGACGCCTTCATGGTCGTCTTCCCGGATCTCGATCCCTTCGACTACGCCATGGAGGCGATCCCGACCGACGATCCGGACGGCGCGGCGCTCGTGCCCGACCGCGACACCTACTACGCCGACCTGAATCGGCACGGCATCGTCTTCACCGGCGACCTGACGCTGCACGTCGGCGACCACACCTTCCGGCTGCTCTACACGCCGGGCCACACGCCGGGCCAGATCGCCGTGCACGTGCCGGAGGAGCGGACCGTCTTCACCGGCGACACCGTCTTCTCGGACTGCGCGACCTGGCTGATGTCGTCCGACGTCGACCAGTGGCTCGCCTCCATCGAGCGCATCCGCACGCTCGACGTGGACCGGGTGGTCCCCGGGCACGGACCGGTCACCACGCTCGACTATCTCGCGACACAGCGCGCGATGCTGCTCGAATGGAAGGCGGCGGTGGCCGTCGCCGTCGCGAAGGGCTGGAGCCGCGAGGAGACGATGGAGCGGGTCAGCTTCGCGAGCCGCTACCCGGTCGACATCGGGCAGGAATACATGATGGAGCACATCCAGACCCGGAACGCCGGCGCCCTCTGGGACCGGTTCACCGCGGTTTCCGCGACATCCGGCCGCTGAGCGGCTCCGTCCGCGGGATGGGCGGGGGGCATCCCGCGGGATCGGCCACGGACAGGAAAGGACGTCCCCGACGGTGACGCTCGTCTACGACCTCGACCACCGCCACGACCTCGCGCTCGACGAGCTCAGGGGGCTCGTCGGCGGCAAGGCCGCGAACCTCAACGTCATGTCGACCCGGCTCGGCCTGCCGGTCCCGCCGGGTTTCGTGATCGTCACCGCCGCGTGCAAGACCTACCTCGAGCACGGGTGGCCGGACGGCCTCGACGAGGAGATCCGCGCCCGCATGGCCGCCGTCGAGGCGCGCGTCGGGCGGCGGTTCGGCGATCCGCGCGACCCGCTCCTCGTCAGCGTGCGTTCCGGCGCACCGGTCTCGATGCCGGGCATGATGGACACGATCCTCGACCTCGGCCTCAACGACGCGACCACCGCGGGCCTCGCGGCGGCATCGGGCGACGCGGACTTCGCCGCGGACTGCCGCCGCCGGTTCCGGCAGCAGTACCGCGACATCGTCGGGGCCGAGGCGCCCGAGGACCCCTGGCAGCAGCTGCGGGGCGCCGTGGAGGCCGTCTTCCGCAGCTGGAACAGCGAGCGGGCCCGGGCCTACCGGACGCGGGAGCGGATCCCGGACGACCTCGGGACGGCGGTCACCGTGCAGGCCATGGTGTTCGGCAACCGCGGCGCCGATTCGGGCACGGGCGTCGCGTTCACGCGCAACCCTGCGACCGGTGATCCCATCCTGTACGGCGACGTCATGTTCGAGGCGCAGGGCGAGGACGTCGTGGCGGGGACCCACCGCACGCGGCCGATCTCCGTCCTCGACGAGCGGCTGCCCGAGGTCGCGCGGCAGCTTCGCGCCCATGCCGCGACGCTCGAGCGGCACTACGCGGACCTGTGCGACATCGAGTTCACGATCGAGCAGGGCCGTCTCTGGATGCTCCAGGTGCGGGTCGGCAAGCGCAGCGCGCAGGCGGCGCTGCGGATCGCCCGCGACATGGCCGAGGATCCCGGCTTCCCGCTGACCCGCGAGCAGGCCGTGCTGCGGGTGGCGGCCCAGCTGGCCCACCCGCCGCTCGCCGAGGTGCGGCGCACCGGTGCGCCGGCCCCGCTCACGGTCGGGCTGCCGGCCTCTCCGGGCGTCGGCTCCGGCGAGGTGGTCACGTCGTCGGAGGCGGCCGCGGCCGCGGCGGACGCCGGCCGGCGCGTCGTGCTGGTGCGCTCGGAGACGTCGCCGGACGACGTGCCCGGGATGGCGCGGGCGGCCGCGGTGCTGACCGCGCGCGGGGGGCTGGCCAGCCACGCCGCGGTCGTGGCGCGGGGCTGGGGGATTCCCGCGGTCGTCGGCGCGAGCGACGTCGTCGTGGACCCGGACGGGATGACCGTCGGCGGGCGGAGGCTCGCGTGCGGCGAGATCGTCACGGTCGACGGCAGCAGCGGCGAGGTCTTCGCCGGCGAGGTGGCGGGCAGCCGCGAGGTGGTGCCCGAGGCGGCCGTGCTGCTGGACTGGGCGAAGGAGCTCTCGATCCCGATCGGCGACGGGGAGGCGCAGGTCCCGGCGCCCTCCGCTCGCGGGGCCGTGGCCGCACCCACGCCAGCCGCAGGCGTCGCGCCACCGGCCGGCCCGGACGCGGCCGGGCGCGGCGAGGCCCCGCCCGACGACCTGGTGAGGACGATGCTGGTCAAGGGCCCGGCGACGCCGGAGGCGCTGGCGGCGGCCGTCGGGGCGCCGGACGCGCGGGTGCGGTCCATGCTCGACGATCTGCGCGCCGGCGGCGTGGCCGAGAACAGCCCGTCGGGCCCGCGCCTGACCGGCGCCGGCAAGCTCCGCGCCCTTGCCGCGTTCGCGGCCGATGCCGGCCGCATGGGGGGAGAGGCCGCCTGCGCGGCGATGCTCGACGAGTTCCTGGCGTTCGACCGCCGCATGAAGGACACGGTCACGGCGTGGCAGCTGCGCGAGGTCGACGGCCAGCGGACGTTCAACGACCATGCCGACGCGGCGTACGACGCCGCGGTGCTCGAGCGCCTGGCCGGCCTGCACGCCGACACCGCGGCGTGGCTTGCAGCCCGGGGTGGCGCCCTGCCGCGCCTCGGCCTCTACCGGGAGCGGCTCGAGCGGGCGCTGGAACTCGCGCGGGGCGGCGACCCGCGTTTCGTGGCCTCGCCGCGCGTCGACAGCTACCACGGCGTGTGGTTCGAGCTGCACGAGGACCTGATCCGGCTGGCGGGTCGCCGGCGCTCCGACGAGCCGGTGCCGGCGGCGGGCTAGGCGATCCTCGCCCCGGAACCGGCGCCGGGCGGCCGCCGGGTCGTCGCAGCCGGGGAGTCGTCCGGCGGCGCGTCCTCCAGCAGGGCCTCGCGGAGCGCGCGCTGTGCGCGCTCGTCCACGCCGAGGCCGCGCGCCAGGTAGCCCTCGACCGAGCCGTACGTGCCCCGCATCTCGTCGATCGCTGCCTCGAGGTACCCGCGCCGCACGCCGTAGATCGGCCGGATGAGCTCGGGGTCGCCGCCGCGCGCGGCGACGGCGCCGAGGACGCGCGCCAGCACGGGCTCGAGCAGGCTGGCACTCAGCAGGTAGTCCGCCATCACCTCGTCGTCCGGCACGCCCAGGAACTGCAGCAGGACCGCCGCCGCCCAGCCCGTCCGGTCCTTCCCCGTCGAGCAATGGAAGAGGGCCGGGCGGTGCTCCTCGCGCGACAGGTCCGAGAGGAGGCGGCCGTACGCCAGTCGCGCGCTCGGCAGCCGCACGAAGTCGCGGAAGTGCCGCGCCCACATCGCCTCGGCGCGGCCGTCGCCGAGCACGCGGGCGGCGAGCCGCGGATCGTCCAGCAGCCCGCGCAGTTGGGCCGGGCTCCCCAGCTCCGCGTCGCCGATGACGTCCACGACCACGTACCGGGTACCGGGCGGCAGGCGGTCGGGGGCGCCGCGTCGCTCCGGTTCGGTCCGCAGGTCGAAGACGGAACGGACGCCCAGTCGAACGAACGCCGCCGCATCGTCGCCCTCGAGCCGGTCGAGCGCCGTCGAGCGGTACACCAGCCCGCGCCGCACGCGCCGCCCGTCGGACGTGCGGTGGCCCCCGAGGTCCCGCAGGTTCGGCGCGGAGGCGATGACGGGCATTGCCGGCAGCGCCGGTTCCGGGCTCAACGGGCGAGCGGGCTCAGTAGCCCACGGACGGCATGCAGGCGCCGCGCGGCTCCTGGTACAGGCCGACCGTCATCATGTTGAGGACGAAGAAGACGCGCAGCCCGTGGCCGAGGCACCAGCGGAACAGGTCGGTGTTCGCGAGCGGCACGAGGAAGCCGGGCGTCCCGTAGCCGGGCGCCGCGCCGATGAGCGCGCGCAGGTCGTCGGTCGTCTCCGCGACCGAGTGCGTGAAGTAGGTGACTCCCGTCGTGTAGCCGGTGACGCGACCGAGGCGCTCGACCACCATGGCGTCACCGGCCTCGACCGCGTCGCGCACCTCTCCGGACCGGGTGTGACCGTGGACGGCGCGGCACAGCGCGTTCATGGCCGCCTCGTCGTCGCACGTCGCGGGTCGCACGTCGTAGCCGGGCATCGAGAGCCGGACCGGCTCCCCGTACATGGCCGCGAACGACCCGCGCACGTCCATCCCGAGCTTCGCGTAGAGGCTGAGCGAGCGGTTGTGGTACGCGAGCTGCAGCAGCCGGACGCCGGCCGCCCCCCGCTCGGCACCGCGCGCGAGCATCGCCTCCATCAGCGCATGACCCACGCGGCGGTTCTGGGACGTCGGGTCCACGCTGACCGGGCCGATCGCCGAGATGATCGAGCGCTCGTCGAGGAAGCTGCTGCCGACGATGCGACCCTCGTCCTCGGCCACGACGCCGTAGAACTGCGGG
>JAJYGK010000143.1 GCA_021790715.1 Chloroflexota bacterium | reverse complement strand
GGCACCGGGCGGCGGGCCCGGCGGCGCCCAGTCGGGCGGCGGGCCCGGCGGAGGAGCCCAGTCGGGCGGCGCGGACGGCGCGGAAGCTGCCCCGCCGGGCGGCGGGCCCCAGTCGGACGATGCCGGAGACGACTCGCCGGGCGGGGCGGTCCAGCCGGCCGACGCCGGCGACGCGCCGGGCGGCGGGCCCCAGCTGCCGGTCCCACCGGATGGCGGCCCACCCGGTGACGATCCCGTGCCCGGTCCGGGCGCCTGGGTCCCGGGGTCCATCGAACCCGTCATCGGCGTGCTCCTCGTGCTCCCTCGTGCCTCCCTGGGCCGGCTCACGACGACGGAGCCCGCCACGACGTCGTGCATGCCGCGGCGCGACGGGCTCCGGGCGATCGAGAGCGCGATCAACCCATACCACGCGAGGATACCGACGCTCAGCAACAGGCCGACGCCGGGCAGTTCGCTGATGAACCAGCGCAGCGCGGCACGGCCGACCGACAGCTGTCCGCCCGTTCGCGCGTCCCGGACGGAGAGCCCCATGAGTTGCTGGCCGGGCGTATGCCCGACCGCGGCCCACGCGTAGACGAGGTAGAGGCCGCGGAGCACGAGCAGGATGCCACCCGCGAAGAGGGCGAGCGTGGACTGCTGCGGGGTGAGCGTCGTCTCCGTGACCGAGATCGACTGGAGCGTCGCCGGATCGACCGCACCGGTCAGGGTGAGCACCTCGAGGAACAGCCACACGGCAACGAACCACGCGACCACCACGAGGACGAGGTCGACGACGGTGGCAACGGCCCGCGGCCAGATGCCGCCCGGCTGTTCGGTTGCGACGCTCAAGACGCCCGGTCCGTCCCCGCGTCGGCATCCGACGCTGTCGCATCTCCGACGGCGACGCCGGTCTCGTCGATCGGCACGATGCGGCGCAGGTACGTCACGTTCACGAAGGCGACATCGAGCGCCGCGTCGCACGGCGAAGCCGGCCCGAGGCACACGTCGGCATCGGTGACGGCGACGAAGAGGTCGGGTCGGCGCCCCAGCAGCTCGGCGGGATCCGTCCCCGGGTGGAGGTGCACGGTCCCGTAGACCCTGCCCCCGTCCACCTCGCAGCACACCCCGTACCGCTCCTTGCGGACTCGCAGCGCCGCGCGCCGCTCGGGGGCCAGGTCCGGCTGGCTGTCGGGGCCAGCCGCCACCACCACCAGCTCGTAGGGGTCGAGTTCATGCAGGTCGGGGTCGGCCGGCAGATCCGCGGCGTCGAGAGGTCCGCGCCGGACATCATCCACGGGGATGGGCACGCGCCGGTTGAGCGCGTCGGAGAGCCGCCCCTCGATGCGGACGCGACCGACGATGCGCGCGTCCGGGGTGAACGCCTCGATCCCGGCGGTCCCGGCACCTCCGGGCGCGGCGGACACGGCCGGCTCGCCGGGTGGCGACCCCGGAACCGACGCCGGGCGATCGCGGTGACCGAAGAGCTCGAACGGCACGGGGGCATTGTAGGGCGGCATTCCTTACAGCGGACTGATCAGGAATCAGTCGGCGCCGGCCGCCAGGTCCTGATCCGTCGGGGCCGCTCCGGCCGGTGGCTGACCGTTGTGCGCCACGAACACGCGCTGCGCCCCGGGCATCTGGATCTGGTGGGTCTTGAAGGCGGCCAGGACCCGCTTGCGCAGCTCGCCGGCCGCGGCCCAGCGGTCCCCGGCGCGGACCGTGCCGAGGACCTTCAGCGTCACGCCGAAGTCGCTGAGCGCCTCCACGCGCTCCACGCGCGGTGCCTCGAGCACCCGTCGCTTCCACGTCGCGTCGTCCGCCATCCGGCGGCCCACCTCGTTGAGCACGTCGACGACCTTGTCGATGTCGGACCCGTACGCCACGGTGACGTCGACGTTGATGCGGCCCCAGACGCGGGTCATGTTGCTGGTGACGCCGATCAGCCCGTTCGGGACCGTGTGGACGGTGCCGTCCATGTCCCGCAGGGTCGTGCGGCGGAGCGTGAAGTCCTCCACCGTCCCGGTCACGTCCGCGATCTTCACGACGTCACCCTTCGAGTAGTGGTTCTCGATCAGGATGAAGGTTCCGGCCAGGTAGTCCTTGACCAGGCTCTGGGCGCCGAACCCGAGCGCGACGCCCACCACGCCCAACCCCGCGATCGCCGGCCCGACGTTCAGGCCCAGCTTGTCGAGGGCCATGACGAACGCGATGATCAGGATCAGCGCGCGCACGATCCCGTCGGCGAGGGACTCCAGCGTCTCGCGCCGTTTGCGCAGCTCGATCGCCGACAGTTCCTGCGCCGTGCCCTCGGTCGCCTCGCGGTCGACGAGCGCGCGTACCGTGCGGCGCACGAGGCGCCCGGCGAGCCACAGTGCCGCGATGGTCGCAGCGATCAGCAGCGCCAGCTCGCCCGCGACCGGTCTCGGGCCGACGAAGAGCCCGTAGCCCGGCAGATCCTGGACGTTCACGGCGCGATCCTGCTCCCGCGCAGGACGCGCCCGCCCCGGTGCGTCACGACACGCCCACTGCCGTTCCTCACGCCACGCCCACTCCGGTGCCTCACGATGCCTGCGGCCCGGGCTCCGATTCGAGCCGGCATTTCACGCAGTCGAGCGTCCGGGCGATCACGCCGGGACCGTCGCGATCCAGGTAGGGTGCGGCCATCCCCGCCAGCGGCCCCGCCACGGACGCGTCCGCCGTCCACGCGACCCGGGTCAGGTCCGGCTGGAGGGCGGTCAGCGCGAGCGCGACCGCCGCCTCGAACGAGGTGCCGGCGAGGCCGGCCGTGAGGCGCGCCTCCGCGCCGGACGGCCGCTCCAGCCCGGACAGTTCGACCTGGCCCTGGGCCGGCAGGCTCAGCAGCCCCTGGCCGATCCGTCCCCGCAGGGTGAGGCTCGACGGCCCGGATCGCTCGATCGACACCGCCGACCCGCCGGGGACGCATGCGACGAGCACGTCGGGATCGGTGAGCGCGTCCCAGGTCGCGTCGTTCGGCGCAGCGATCTCCAGGCTGCCCTCGGCGTGCATGCATCCCTCCCGGCTGGTCGCATGCACTGTAGCGCGACGGGGGACGTGCGCGCCGGACCACATCGTGCCCGGGAGGGCGGTGCGAAGGCGACGGTCGCGAGCGACGGTCGCGACGACGGCCGGATCCGGGAAGATCAGCCCGCCCGGGCCTCCAGGGCCTCGTCCAGGGCCGCTGCGAAGGTCGCCACGACGCGGTCGACCGAATCGTCGGCGGCGTGTGCCTCGCACACGAACCACGGCTCGCGAGAGTCGGGCTCCGGCATGGCGCCGCGCCGGATCATGCCGGCCGCGACGGCGTCGTACAGCTCATGGTCGGTCTGCGCCCAGCCGCGGTAGTCGTTCGGCATCCGCTCCGCGAACATCACCCCGAACATCGCGGGGTGGCCGGTGAACACGTGCGGCAGGCCGCGTCGCGAGATCACCTCGCCGAGCCCCTGCTGCATCCGCTCGCCCGTCCGCCGGATCGTCTCGAGGGCATCGGTCTCCCGCAGGATCGTCAGGGTCGCGACCGCCGCGGCGGCGGCGACGCGGTTGCCGGCGTAGGTCCCGCCGTGGCTCACGTGGTCCGGCAGGACGCTCATGACGTCCCGCCGTCCGCCGAACGCGGCCGCGGGATAGCCGTTGCCCATCGCCTTGGCGTACGTGGCCAGGTCCGGGGTGACGCCGAAGTACTCGGCGGCCCCGCCCGGCGCGAAGCGGAAGCCGGTCTTGACCTCGTCGAAGATGAGCAGCGCGCCGAACTCGCGCGTGATGTCGCGAACGCCCTGGAGGAACCCCTCGCCCGGCAGGATGCCCTGCGCATTGCCGAGGACGGGTTCGATGAGGACGGCGGCAATGTCATCTCCCTCGCGCTCGAACACGCGCCGGAGCGTCGCGAGATCGTTGTACGGCGCGGGGATGACCGTCTGCGTGATCGCCTGCGGGATGCCACGCCCCCAGGCCAGCCGGACGGGGTTGTCGCGGTCGCCGAGCGCCGACACGTCGTTCGGCAGCACGCTGATCAGCGCGTAGTCGTGGACGCCGTGGTACTGCCCCTCGAACTTGACGATCTTGTCCCGTCGCGTGAACCCGCGCGCGACGCGGATCGCGTGCATGGTCGCCTCGGTCCCCGAGACGGTCATGCGGGCCATCTCGCAGAACGTCATCTCCGCGATCAGCTCCGCGACGCGGACCTCGTCCTCCGAGGTCAGCGAGAAGCTGACGCCCCGGCGCATCCGCTCGTTCACCGCGTCGTCGACGCGCGGGTCGGCGTGGCCGAGGATGACGGGCCCGTACCCCATGCGCAGGTCGACGAACTCGTTGCCATCCGCGTCCCAGATGCGCCCGCCCTTCCCGCGATCGACGTAGACCGTCTGCTCGCCCCAGGCCCGGAAGTTCGAGTTCGTCCCACCCGGCAGGACCTTCGACGCGCGCCGCCAGGTCTCGAGCTGGCGGCGGCGAGAGAGCGCGGGACGGGAGGCGGCATCCGCATCCGCCGGGGTGACGGCAGCCTGCCCGCGCAGTCCGGCATCCGCTCCGGCGGCCGGCACGGCGGCCGGCCTGGTGCTCGACGACGAGGGCGGGTTGTCGATCGCCATGATGGTTTCACCTGCATCTGCGAGATTCGCAGCCAATCGACGGCTGAATGGCAAGTTTTCGTGCAGATCTGCCAGCAAGTCTACGGTACTCGGCGCGAATGCGCCAGCACGAGTGGCGCCGGCCGTCCGGTCGCGTCGCGGCGCGCAGCGGTACACTCCGCGCCATGCCCACTCCGACCGACTTCGACGTCCGTGCCATCCGTGGCCGCTTCCCGTCCCTGGCCCGCGAGATCGACGGCCACCGGGTCGTCTACCTGGACGGGCCGGGCGGCACGCAGGTGCCCGACGCATGCCTGGACGGCATCCGCGAGTACCTGACCACGCGCAACACGAACACGCACGGCGCCTTCCCGACCAGCGAGGAGAGCGACGCGGTCCTCGCCGAGGCGCACGCCGCGGCGGCGGACTTCCTGGGCGGCGCGCCCGACGAGGTGGCCTTCGGCGCCAACGCAACCTCCATCACGTTCGCCATGAGCCGCGCGATCGGGCGGACCCTGCGGGCCGGAGACGAGATCGTCGTGACCAGGCTCGACCACGACTGCAACGTCGCGCCGTGGCTGGCGCTGCAGGACGACTGCGGGGTGGTCGTCCGGTGGGTGGACGTGCGGACGGACGACTGCACGCTCGACGAGGCATCGCTCGACGCGGCGCTCGGCCCGCGCACCCGCCTCGTCGCCGTCGGCCTCGCGTCGAACGCCGTCGGGACGATCAACCCGGTCCGGCGCATCGCGGACGCGGCGCATGCCGTGGGGGCGCGGGTCTGGGTCGACGCCGTGCACGCGGCGCCGCACCTGCCGATCGACGTGGCCGCCCTCGACGCCGACTTCCTGGTCTGCTCGCCGTACAAGTTCTTCGGCCCGCACATGGGGCTGCTGTGGGGCCGGCGGTCGATCCTCGAGGCGCTGCCGGTCTACAAGGTCCGGCCGGCGGAGGACACGCTCCCGTCGCGGCTCGAGACCGGCACGCAGGCGCACGAGGCACAGGCCGGGCTGCTGGGCACGTTCCGCTACCTCGAGTGGCTCGGGGTGTCGCGGGGCGGCGCGGCCGGCGAGCCGGGAACGGCGGAGGGACGGCGGGAGCGGTTGCAGGCGGCGATGCGCGTCATCCGTGGGTACGAGCGGTCGCTGATCCCGCAGCTGATCGACGGACTCTCGGCGATCCGCGGGCTCCGGATCCGCGGCATCACGGACCCGGGCCGCGTCGACGAGCGCTGCCCCACCGTCGCGTTCACGCTCGAGGGGCACCGCCCGCAGGCCGTGTCGCGTGCGCTGGGAACGCGCGGCATCTGCACCTGGGACGGCGACTACTACGCGTACGAGCTGATCCGCGCCCTCGGGCTCGCGGAATCGGGCGGCATGGTCCGCGTGGGGCTGGCGCACTACAACACGAGCGACGAGATCGAGGCGCTGGTGGAGGGGGTCGGCGAGATCGCCGCTTCCTGAAGGGGCGGGGGTTGCGGGACGGATGGCCGGACGGCGCGGCCGGCTCCCCGGCCGCGGTTGCGGGGCCGGGTACCGGCCGCGGTTGCGGGGCCGGGTACCGGCCGCGGTTGCGGGGCCGGGTACCGGCCGCGAATCGTGCAG
>JAJYGK010000105.1 GCA_021790715.1 Chloroflexota bacterium | reverse complement strand
GAGCTCTGGAGACGCGTGGCGCTACGGCTATTCGGGCGCCTGGTACGGCGCCAGCGCCGACTACTGGGAGTTCTTCCACGCGGACCGCGACGTGTACCGGCAGCAGGACACGATCAACGCGCTCGGCCTCGTCCGTGGCCGGGCCGACGGCGCGATCCCCCCGAAGCTGAGCGTGCGCCTCACCTCGCCGGATGAGCCGGTGGGGGGCGCGCTGCCGCCTGCGATCGCCGAGGCGACGGCCGTCCCGGACCGGCTCGGTGCGTTCACCGCGTCGCTCGAACTCGACGGGATCCCGCTCGGCTGGTACCGGCTGGAGCTTCGGGCGGGCACGCAGCTCGTCGATTCCACGTGGATCACGGTGGATCGGCTGGAGAAGCCGCCGTATCGCCTGGCCCTGGAGGCGGATCGCCACGTCTACCTGGCCGGCCAGGACGTGCGACTGACCGCCACCGCCGCCTTCTACGACGGGACGCCGGTGCAGGGCCTGGAACTGTCGCTCGACGGCGGCGATGCGAAGCTGACCACCGATGCGGCCGGCCGGGCGGTGTTCACGCTCCCGGCCGAGCTGTACGAGTGGGAGCTGCAGACCTCCGTCCGCGACTTCCAGGTGGAACCGACGCGTTCCGAGGAGGGATTCATCTACGCCCACGCGAGCGTGCTGGTCTACTCGAGCCTGGTCGAGATCGTGGCGGACGCGCAGTTCGTCGACGGGACCGTCTCCCTGACCGGAACCGCGTATCGCCGGGACCTCGCGGCGGCGGAACGCTGGTACGGCGCAGACGGGGATCTCTACGACGACTCCACGCGCAACCCGTCGCGCGCCGGCCCCGCGGCCGGCAGCCCGGTCACCGTGGACCTCGTCGGCCACTACGAGGTCGCCACCCGGGCGGGGCAGACCTACGACTTCGTGACGAAGCGGGTCGTGCCGGTCTACGACTATGCCACCCGGAACGTCGACCTCGGCACGCGACCGCTGACGTCCGACGCCGCCGGGCACGTCGCGCTCTCGGTCCCCGTCACGGACGGCCGGATCACCTCGTGCACGATCACCCTCTCGGCACCGGACGGCGCGGGTCGCACGGGCCTGGACACCGTCGAGGCGTGGCGGAGCGAGGGCGGCACGGAGCCCGCGGCATACCGCAGGTCCGAGGTCGTGCGGCCGTACGTCGAGGACGACCGGCCGGACGGCAGCCCCGACTACAGCGTGGGCGACTCCGTGGACCTGGTCCTCCGCGACGACAGCGGCCCGTACCCCACGAGCGCCCCCAACGCGTACCTGTTCCTCGTCGAGCGGCGGGGCCTGCGCGAGGCCGTCGTCCGGCACTCCCCCACGTTCACGACGCGGTTCGATGAGTCCGCCGTCCCCAACCTGGTGGTGACCGGTGTCCGCTTCACGGGGACGACCTACCTCGTGGCGAGCGACAGCTACTGGGCCCGCTTCGACACCGAGGACCGGGCGCTCGACGTCACGGTCGCGCCGACGGCCTCGATCTACCGCCCGGGCGACGCGGCCACGGTCGACGTCGCGGTTGCCCGCTCGTCCGACGGAACGCCCGCGGCGGCCACGGTGATCGTCACGGCCGTGGATCAGAAGCTGTACGACATGTACGCCGCCCGCGACGGAGACCCGCTGTACGACATCTACGCCGCACTGCCGTCGGGCATGCGGATCAGCCGTGGCTCGCACCAGTACCCGGACGGGATCTCCGGGGGAGGCGGCGGATCCACGGCGGGCGGCGGGGGCACCCAGCTGCGGGACGACTTCCGCGACGCGGCCTTCTTCGGGTCGGTCTCCGCCGGCGCGGACGGACACGCGCACGTCAGGTTCCGCCTGCCGGACGACCTCACGCAATGGCACGTCACCGCGTATGCCTTCACGGGCGACATGCACGCGGGCTCCGCGTCGGGGCGGATCACGGTCTCGCTGCCCTTCTTCGTCGAGGCGACGCTCGCGAGCGAATACGTCGCAGGCGACCGGCCGGCCGTGCGCCTGAGGTCCTACGGGGATGCGCTGGCGAGCGGGCAGACCGTCACGTACACCGTCAGTTCGACGACGCTCGGGATGGCGGCGCGGACGGTGACCGCGCCGGCGTTCGCGGAGACCGCCGTGCAGCTCCCGGCCGTCCGCGAGGGGACGCAGCGGGTGACGGTCACGGCCAGCGCCGGGAGCGGCGCCCGCCGCCTCGGCGACGGCGTCGTGCGGACGTTCACGGTGGTCGCCTCCCGCGCGACCCGCGAGCGCACGTCGTCCCAGCCGCTCGGGCGGTCGTTCATGCCGGCCGGCGGCGACGACGTCACGACGTACACCTTCTCGGACGCGGGTCGGGGCTCGTTCCTGCCCCTCCTCCGCTCGCTGGCGTGGGGCGACGGCCCGCGGGTGGACCAGGCGCTGGCGGCGCTCGAGGCACGCGACCTGCTCGCACGGTACTTCCCCGGACTGACGGTCGACGCCCCGCCCGCGTCATTCGACGCCGCCCGGTACCTCGCCGCGGCGCCCATCGGGGCGGCGGCAGACAGGACCGACGAGTCGCCGCTCGAGCTCGTCGCGCTGTTGCCGTATGCGTCCGGCGACCTCGAGCTGACGGCGCGCGTCCTGTTGGCGGCGCCGTCCGCGTTCGAAGGGTTCGAGGTGTGGCCGCTCGGCGATGCGCTCACGCACATCCGCTCCGACCGGTCCGTGACGCCCGAACAGCGGCTGCTCGCCCTGGTCGGGCTGGCGGCGCTCGGCACACCCGTGATGGCCGAGCTCGAATCGGCGGCAGCTGCCCCGGACGCCTCGCCACGCATGCTGCTGTTCGCGGGCCTGGGGCTCGCCGCCCTCGGCGACGATCCGGCCGCCCGCGCGATCGCGACGGACCTGCTGGGCCGCTACGGGCAGCAGTACGGGCGCTACGTCCGCCTGCGGATCTCCGCCGACCCATCCGAGATCGCCGACACGACGGCGCTCTTCGCGGTCCTCGCTGCCTCGCTCGGGGACCGCGTCGGCGCGGCCGCGGAGGCATACGTGGAGGCGAACCCGGGCTCGACGGTGCTCACGAACCTCCAGCAGCTGGCGTTCGCTCGGGCAGCGCTCGCCCGCACCACGGGGACCGCGGCCACGTTCGCCGTCACCGTGGGCGGCACGCTGACGGAACACGACCTGCGGCCGGGCGGGAGCTGGTCCATCCAGGTGACCGCCGCCCAGCGCGCGTCGTTCACGGCCGGGATCGTGCGCGGCGACGTCGTCGTCACGGCGGCCTGGCGCGAGCCGCTCCGGCCGGACGCGGTCTCGCGCGATCCCGACCTGGGCATCTCGCGCGTGGTGTCGCCGGCGGGCGCCGTCCCCGCCGACGCGACGGTCGACGTCACGCTGCCGCTCACCGTCACCGGCATCCGGACGAGCGGCTGTTACCGCGTGACGGAGATCGCGCCCTCCGGCCTCGTGCCGCGGGCGTGGGTCCCGAACCCACCCGTGGATGCCGACGCGTACACGTGGCCGTGGCTGGTCCAGGGCCAGCGCGTCGAGTTCTGCGTCTGCGATCCGGGCCGCCCGCCGCGCTACCGCGCGAGCGTCATCACGGCCGGGACGTACGTCTGGGAGCCCGCGGTCGTCCAGCGGACCGACGCACCCGAACGGATGGCGCTCACACCGTCCGGCACGCTGACGATCCGCTGAGGGGGGTGCCGGCGGCGCCGGCACCGGTTCGTGCTACCGGGCTCCCGGCGGCTTCGCCTGCGGCGCCCACGGCAGCTGCACCGCTCCCCCGGCGTCCCGCAACGCCCGCCAGCGCGCGTTCACCAGGCCGCACCCGGGAGTGGCGCCGGCGAGTGCGAACCGTCGCAGGGCCGGATCGCCCCGGCTCAGATCGTCGCACCAGGCGCACGTCCAGGCCGCCGGCCGCCACCAGCGCCCGTGCAGTTCGGCACGGATCTCCGCGCACAGCCGTGCGGCATCGTCGCGAGGGACCGGGACGGGCAATGCGGCCATGCGCTGGAGGGTGGGCCGGACGCGTCCGCGGCGCCAGCGCCGGAGGTCGTCTCCGCGACTGCTCGAGACGGTAGGGGGCCGGAGGCCGTGCGGCTCGTGACGTGCCCGTCCGGACGGCGGACCGCGACCCGCTTCGACGAGTGGGAGGAGTCCGGGACCGCCCGCACGCCACCGCCCGCCGTCCCGATCGCCCGGCAGGACGCCGGGCCCGACGGTAGTGTTGCCCGATGAGCAGCGAACCTGCCGACCCGCTCCGCGCGGACGGCGTCATCACCCGGCCGAGCCCGTACTCCGCGCCCGAGACGGTTGCACGACTCGAGGCGGAGATCGCGCGCCGGGGCCTGACGATGTTCGCGCGCTTCGACCACGCCGCCAACGCCCGCGCCGTCGGCATGACGATGCCGGCTGCCACGGTCCTCGTCTTCGGCAGCCCGCGCGCCGGCACGCCGCCGATGCTGGAGGCACCGCTTCTCGCGCTCGAGCTGCCGCTGCGCGTCCTGGTCCGGGAGGACGCCGGCGGCGGCACGTTCGTGAGCTACCAGGACCCGGCATTCCTGGCGGCACGGTACGGGCTGTCGGCCGACGGCATCGGGCCGCTTGCCGGCGTCGCCGGGCTCGTCGGGGCGGCACTGTCGGAGCCGCGATGACGGCGCCGGGCTCCATCGTCGCGGGGCTCGCCGTGGTCGCACCACCGGGGTGATTGCGACGGCCGCGGCCGCAGGCGGGTCGGGACGACGTCGGGAGGGAGGGCACGGATGGCGGACGATCGCGCGTCGGCGGGCGAGACGGCGCTTCCGTACGGACCGCGCATGTCGCGCATGCTGCCGGGTCTGCACCGCGCGTTCCTGGTCCTGAACAGGCGCCTCGCCCTGCCCGTGCTCCACGCCGGGCTCGCGCCGTTCTGGTCGCTGCCGCTCACGGGGTACATGGCGATCCTCCGCACGCGCGGACGACACAGCGGCATGATCCGCGAGGCACCGCTCGGATACGCGATCTCGGAGGGCGCCGTCTACGTCTGGGCCGGCTTCGGCCCCGCGACCCAGTGGCTGCGCAACATCGCCTCCGATCCGCACGTGGAGGTCGTGCTCCCCGGGCGATCGTTCACCGGCGTGGCCGAGGTGGTCACGGATCCCGGCGAGCGGCTGCGGGCCGGGCGTGCCCTGACGCTCGCGCTCGGCCTCATCGGGCGGGCGACACTCGGCGTCGACCCGCGGACGGCCCCGGACGACGAGCTGTCGCGCCGCATGGAGGGCCTCCCCCTGGTGCGGATCCGCCCCACGGGCATCGCGGCCGGGCCACTCGATCCCGGCGGCCGGGCGTGGATCGTCTACCAGCTCGTCGCCCTCTGGGTCGGCTGGCGGGCCCTCGCCGCGCTCGCCCGGCTCGTCAGGCGGAGACCGGAGGCGCGCTCGCGGACAGGAGGCCCTCCGCCAGCTCGCTGACGCGGACGAGCCGGACCGAGTCGAGCCGCGGGCGGTTGACCACCAGCGTCCCCGTCGACAGGTCGAGCCGCCGACGACCGTCGAGCCAGAACTCGATCCAGGCATCCGTGAGAGGCACCATCGGCGGGCGCGCGTGGAAGTCCGCCAGGGGATCGGCGCCGACCGGCGCGTGGAGCAGTCCGGCGATGAGCAGGCGGCCGGCCTGTGCGGCGAGCGCATACGTGCGGGTCGCCCGCCGGCGCGACGCGTCGCCCCGCGGGCCGCTGACGGCCACCGCGACCAGGTCGGAGCGCCGGACGACCAGCTGGTCGGCCGCCCGCGTCGTTCCGGTCAGGACATCCTCGACCGACGGCTCGAGGAGCTCCAGCTCGTCGTGTGCGTTCAGCAGGTCCGTCAGCCGATCGGCGTGGAGGCGGACCCACCCGGAGACGCGCTCGCGGGTGGTGTAGGCGACGAAGCGGACGAGCGGCGCCTCGGCCACGTAGCCCGGCTCGAAGATGTCCTCTCCCCGGCGCTCCAGCGCCAGGCACAGCCGCGGAGCACCCCCTTCACCGTCCATGGCTCGGGACATGCTGGGCCCGCGCGCCGCCCGGCGGCATCCCCCGAACGTACCCGCCCCGTGGCGACGGACGCCGCCCCTACCAGGACACGGGCTGGGGCCGGCCCTCCTCGTAGCCGGCGGCGCTCTGGATGCCCACCAGGGCCCGCTCGTGGAACTCGGAGATCGTCCGGGCGCCGGCGTACGTGCACGACGACCGCACTCCCGCGACCACCTGGTCGAGGATGT
>JAJYGK010000138.1:10698-27764 GCA_021790715.1 Chloroflexota bacterium | reverse complement strand
GGCCGGCAGATCCCCGGCGGGATCAGGGGACCAGGGAGAACGCCTTCGCGGGATCGACGCCCAGCTCGCCGATGGCCTGCTCGACGAGGCCGCGCTCGATGCGCTCGCCCTGCGCCAGGGCGCTCAGCGTCGCGACCGCGATGTGCTCCGCGTCGACCTCGAAGAAGCGGCGCAGCGCCTCGCGCGTGTCGCTGCGGCCGAACCCGTCCGTCCCCAGCGAGACCCACGTGCCGGGGATCCAGCGCGCAACCTGGTCCGGGACCGCGGCGACGAAGTCGGACGCGGCGACGATCGGGCCGGCGGCTCCGGCCTCCGACAGCGCCGACGTGACGTAGGGGGTGCGCCGGGGCTCGGCCGGATGGAGCCGGTTCCACCGCTCGACCTCGAGCGCGTCGACCCGCAGCCGCTGGTAGGAGGTGGCGCTCCACACGTCTGCCGCCACGCCGAACCGCTCGGCCAGCAGTTCCTGGGCGCGCAGGACCTGCTGGAGGATCGAGCCGCTGCCCAGCAGCGTCGCACGGGCCCGCGGCTCTCCGTCCATCGGCGGCGCCGCCCGGAAGCGGTACAGCCCCCGGACGATCCCCTCGGCGGCGCCGTCGGGCATGGCGGGCATCACGTAGTTCTCGTTGTAGAGCGTGATGTAGTAGGAGACGTCCTCGCCGGAGAGCATCCGCGCGATCCCGTCCCGGACGATCTCCGCCGTCTCGTACGCGAACGCCGGGTCGTACGCCCGGATCGCCGGGTAGGCGGACGCGAGCAGGAGGCTCTGCCCGTCGTCGTGCTGGAGTCCCTCGCCGTGGAGCGTCGTGCGACCGGCGGTGGCTCCCATCAGGAAGCCGCGGCCCCGCACGTCGCCGAGCGCCCACAGCTCGTCGCCCGTCCGCTGGAACCCGAACATGGAATAGAAGATGTAGAAGGGCAGCATCGGCTCGCCGTGCGTCGCGTAGCTCGTCGCGGCGGCCTGGAGCGACGCGGAGGCGCCCGCCTCCGTGATCCCCTCCTCGAGCACCTGCCCGTCTGTCGACTCCCGGTAGGAAAGCACGAGGTTCGAGTCCACGGGCTCGTAGAGCTGCCCGCGCGCGGCGTAGATCCCGACCTCCTTGAACAGCGGGTCCATGCCGAACGTGCGCGCCTCGTCGGGCACGATGGGCACGACGCGCCGCCCGATCGACCGGTCGCGGATCAGGTTCCGCAGCAGCTTGGCGAACGCCATCGTCGTCGAGACCGCCTGTCCGCCGGACCCGGCGGCGAACTCGGCGAAGGCGGCGTCGCCGGGGAGATCGAGCTCCCTGGGGATGACGACGCGGCGCGGGAGCGGCCCGCCCAGCGCCCGCCGGCGCTCGAGCAGGTACTCGATCTCCGGCGCGTCGGCACCGGGGTGGTAGTACGGCGCCTCCTTGAGCCGGTCGTCGGGGATCGGGAGCTCGAGCCGGTCGCGGAAGATGCGCAGCTCGGCCTCGGAGAGCTTCTTCGCCTGGTGCGTGATGTTCCGAGCCTCCACGCCGGGCCCGAGCGTCCAGCCCTTGACGGTCTTGGCGAGCACGACCGTCGGGGCACCGCGGTGCGCGAGGGCGGCCGTGTAGGCGGCGAAGACCTTGCGGTAGTCGTGCCCGCCCCGGCGCAGCCGCTGCAGGTCGTCGTCGCTCAGGTGCGCCACGAGCGCCTGGAGCCGCGGATCGCCGCCGAAGAAGTGCTCGCGGATGTATGCGCCGGACTCGACCGAGAACTTCTGGAACTCGCCGTCGAGCGTCTCGTTCATGCGGTGCACGAGCACGCCGTCGACGTCGGCGGCGAGCAGCGGATCCCACTCGCGGCCCCAGATGACCTTGATGACGTTCCAGCCCGCGCCCCGGAAGAGCCCCTCGAGCTCCTGGATGATCTTGCCGTTGCCGCGCACGGGTCCGTCGAGGCGCTGCAGGTTGCAGTTCACGACGAACGTCAGGTTGTCGAGCCCGTCGCGGCCCGCCAGACCGAGGGCGGCGATCGCCTCGGGCTCGTCCATCTCGCCGTCGCCGAGGAACGCCCAGACGTGGTTCTGGCTGGTGTCCTTGATGCCGCGGGCATGGAGGTAGCGGTTGAAGCGGGCCTGGTAGACGGCCGCCAGCGGGCCGAGGCCCATCGAGACCGTCGGGAACTCCCAGAAGTCGGGCATGAGCCGTGGATGCGGGTAGGAGCTGAGGCCCTGCCCCGGCACCACCTCGCGCCGGAAATGGTCGAGCCGCTCCTCCGTGAGGCGGCCCTCGAGGAATGCGCGGGCGTAGATCCCCGGCGCGGCGTGGCCCTGGACGAAGACCTGGTCGCCCATGCCGGCGGCGTCCTTGCCGTGGAAGAAGTGGTTGAACCCCACCTCGTAGAGCGTGGCGGCGGACGCGTACGTGGCCAGGTGCCCGCCGATGCCCGCGGTCAGGTTGTTCGCCCGCAGGACCATCGCGACGGCGTTCCAGCGGACCATGCGCCGGATCCGGTGCTCCATCCACTCGTCGCCCGGGAACGGCGGTTCCTGCTCGGGGGAGATCGTGTTGATGTAGCGCGTCTGCGTGAGCGGCGGCAGGCCGATCTGCAGCTGGCGGGCGCGCTTCAGCAGGCGGTACAGGATGAACTGGGCACGATCCGGCCCTGCGACCCGGACGACGGAGTCGAGCGCGTCGATCCAGTCGAGGGTCTCCTGGGGATCCGGGTCGGGGAGCTGGCGCTTGAAGTCGCCGTAGGCGTCGAACATGTCGGCCGAATGGTAAAGCGGACGGCCCGTTGGTGTCGCCGATGCGGCGGGGGTCCGAGGGGTCAGGGTGCGAGCACGGCGGGCAGGTCC
Source organism: Chloroflexota bacterium (assembly GCA_021790715.1). Classification (GTDB taxonomy): domain Bacteria; phylum Chloroflexota; class Limnocylindria; order Limnocylindrales; family CSP1-4; genus JAJYNJ01. The sequence goes on along the minus strand of JAJYGK010000138.1, from coordinate 24,955 downwards.
GCCACGTCCACCGGCTCGGCCGTCTCCACCGCCTCGGCCGTCTCCACCGCCTCGGCCGACTCGGCGCGGGAGGCCGGCTCCGCCACGCGCTCGAGCGCGGCCGTCAGGACGGCGATCTCGTCCGCGACGAGCGGCTCGATGAAGTGGCGCCGCACGCCGGCGAGGTGGACCGGCGTCGCGGCACGCAGCCGCGACAGGCCGGTTTCCGTGAGGACCGCGAACGACCCGCGCGCGTCCGAGGGACACGCCCGCCGCTCGACGAGCCCGTCCGCCTCGAGCCGGTCGACGACCCGCGTGATCCCGCTGCGGCTGAGCAGGACGCGGTCGGCGAGCTCGTGCATGCGCAGCCGTCGCCCGGCGGCGTGGGCGAGCTGGACCAGGACGTCGTAGTGGGCCAGCGACATCCCGACCCCGGCCGACAGCTCCGCCTCCAGGCGTCGCATGACGACCGCGTGTGCGAGCAGGAACGCGCGCCACGCGTCCAGCTCCCGCTCGTTCAGCTCGTGCGCCGGCTCGCTGCCGGTCGCCGCTTCGACCCGCGTCCCTGTCTCCATCGTCTCCGTCTCGCACCCCCAGCCCCTCACCCCAGGCCCTTCGGCCGTCATGATACCGCCTCCGCAGGTGGTAGTTGCGCCCGCAACGACAGCCGCGCTATAGTGGGTGGTACAAAGTTGCGTACGCAACAACTGCGGCGCCCGAGGCGCCGCGAACGATCGAGACAGGGAGCAGATCCAGATGACCACGTGGAAGCTCGACGCAGTGCACTCGTCCGTGCAGTTCTCGGCCCGTCACATGATGGTGACGAACGTCCGGGGCCAGTTCCGTGACTTCTCGCTGGACGTCGCCTTCGACCCGGAGCACCCCGAGCAGGGACGCGTCGAGGCCACGATCCAGGCGACCAGCATCGACACCGGGATGGAGCAGCGGGACCAGCACCTGCGGTCGGCCGACTTCCTCGACGTCGAGCACTACCCGACGATCACGTTCCGCAGCACGGGCGCGACGCGCGGCCGCGACGACCACTTCCAGGTGCCGGGTGACCTCACGATCCGCGGCGAGACGCGCCCCGTGACGCTCGACGTCGAGTTCCTGGGCGTGGCCGCCAACCTGCAGGGCGGGCGCAGCGCCGGATTCTCGGCCCGCACGCGCATCAGCCGGAAGGACTGGGGACTGACCTGGAACGTGGGACTCGAGACCGGCGGGTGGCTCGTCGGTGACGAGATCCGTGTCGACATCGACGTCGAGCTCGCCTCCGCGCCCGCGGAGGAGGCCGCACCGGCAGCCGAGCGCGGCGCAGCCTGAACGCGACCGCCGACCCGGGCCGACTGGAAGCCCCGCCGACGGCGGCAGGGGCCCGTCGGCGGATGCCGGGGCCGAGAACGGACGCGCCCGGTCGGCGTCGCGCAGGGCGACGCGCCGGGCGCGTCTGCGTCCTTGCGTGTTTCGGTCGCGATCTACGCTCCCCGGCCGCCCGGCGCCGGTAGACTGCGCCTGTCGGGACACCGAGGGAGCAGCGCATGGACGAGACGGTGCGGGGCGTCGGCTCCGGGGTCGAGCCGGTCGTGCCGGACGGGACGACGTCCGCCGGGAATGGCGAGCACGCGGTCGATGCACCGCTCGGCGGAGGCGGCACCGGCACCTCGCGCCCGGAGGCGCTGGCGGTCGGCATCGACGTCGGCGGGACGGGCGTCAAGGCGGCCATCGTCGATCTGTCCACGGGCGCGCTCGCCTCGCCCCGGATCCGCGAGAAGACCCCCTCCCCCTCCACGCCGGAGGCCGTCGCCGACGCGATCGCGCACATCCTCGAGCACATCGAGTCGACCGGCCACGACACGCGCGGCCTGACGGCCGGCGCCGGGCTGCCCGGCGTGGTGAAGGACGGCTGGCTGAAGACGGCCGCGAACATCGACAAGTCGTGGCTCGCCTCGCGTGCCGAGGACATCCTCGAGCAGCGCCTGTCCCGGCCGGTCCTGATCATCAACGACGCCGATGCGGCGGGGCTCGCCGAGATGCGCTACGGCGCGGGCGTCGGACACCGGGGCGTGGTCCTGATGCTCACCATCGGGACGGGGATCGGCAGCGCGCTCTTCGTCGACGGCAAGCTCGTGCCGAACACGGAGCTCGGTCACCTCGAGTTCCACCGGCGCGATGCAGAGACGCTGGTGAGCGGCACGGCCCGGGAGCGCCGCAAGCTCGGCTGGAAGGCCTGGGCGAAGGAATTCGACGCGTACCTGGACCGCGTCTACCGCTACTTCTCGCCCGACCTGATGATCCTGGGCGGCGGCGTGAGCAAGGAGACGAAGCGCTACATCCAGTACCTCACGCCGCGCGGGCCGCTCGAGGTGGCCCGGCTGCTGAACGCGGCCGGCATCGTGGGCGCCGCGCTGGCGGCGGCAGAGGCACGCGGGTTCCGGCCGCCCGAGTCGGCCGGCGTGCGCGAGATCGTCGCCGCGGGCTGAGCCGCGCCCCGGGCGGGGCGAGAGGCGGACCCGGCGACCGGCGGCCTACGCCACCCAGCGGCGCCGTGCCGTGCCCCGGATCACCTCGGCGACGACCGCCGGGAGGAGCGCGACGATGGCCACCAGCGTCCAGTCCGTCGCGTCGAGCGGGGTGGCGCGGAAGACGCCGGCCACCGGCGGCAGGTACGGGATGACGACCTGCGCCAGCACCGTCGCCACCCCGCCGATCAGCAGCAGCGGGTTCGGCCGCAGGGTGAGGACGGGCAGTCGCAGGCTGCGGTTCGCGTTGGCCCGCACCGCCTGCCCGGCGACGAGGGCGGTGTACGCGAGCCACCGGGCGTGCTCGAACCCGCCGGGATGCAGCTCCATGATGACGAGCGCGGCGACCGCGCTGAACCCGCCGGCGAGCGCGATGCGCGCCAGGAGGCCGTTGTCCAGGAGCGGTTTCGAGCGCGGGCGCGGCGGCACGCGCATCGCGTCGGGCTCCTCCCGCTCGATCTCGAACGAGGCGACCGTCAGCATGTCGATGAAGACCTCGAGCCAGAGGATCTGGATCGGCAGCAGGGGCTGCGAGTAGCCCGCGATCGTGGCGATGAGGATGAAGCCCAGCATCGCGACGTGCGTGGAGACCAGGAAGACGAGGCCCTTCTGCACGTTCGCGACGATCCGCCTGCCCTCGCGCAGGCCGTACATGAGCGTCGCGAACGAGTCGTCGCCGAGGATCAGGTCGGATGCCTCGCGCGCGACCGCGGCACCGCTTCCCATCGCCACCGCGACGTCGGCGTGCTGCAGGGCCGGCGAATCGTTGACGCCGTCCCCGGTGACCGCGACCGTCCGGCCCGTCGCGCGCGCCGCGTCGACGAGCCGCAGCTTGTCCTCCGGCGCCGCGCGGGCCACGATGTCCATGGAGCCCAGCTCCGCGCGCAGCCGTTCGTCGCTCCACGTCGCCAGCTCCGCGCCGGTCACCACGCGCTCGCCGCGCATGGCGACGTCGCGCGCGATCGCGGCGGCCGTGAGCGGATGGTCCCCGGTCACGATGATCGTCTGGATGCCGGCCGCCCGCGCGACGTGCATCGCGTCGGCGATCCCCTCCCGCGGCCGGTCCGCGAACCCTACCAGCGCGAGCGGACGCCAGGCCTCGAGGTCGCGACGTCCGGCCAGCAGCAGCAGTCGCTCGCCGGCGCCGGCGCCGCGCTCGATCAGGTCGTGCCAGGCGCGGTGCTCCGCGTCGGGCAGCGCATCGGCCAGCGCGAGCACCGCCTCGGGCGCGCCGAGCGCCAGCTCCTCGGTCCCGCGGTCACGGAGCGCCCGGGTGCGGGAGTACGGCCGGTCGTCGCTGACCGGCTCGGCCTCGAGCAGTTCCGACGGGTCGAGATCGGCGGCCTCGCCGCCCTCCTCCACGGCGGCGATCAGCGAGCGCGTGAACGACCCCGGGCGCGCGCCCGTCCCCACGCTCCAGGCGTCCTCCTCGGCACGCAGCGCGGACCGGAGCAGGAGGCGCCGGTGCAGGGGGTCCTCGACCGGCCCCTCCGGGGTGCGAAGCGCGGTCAGGGCGAGCCGGTTCTGCGTGAGGGTGCCCGTCTTGTCGGTCAGGATCAGGTCGACCGCGCCCAGTGTCTCCTGGGCATTGAGGCGGCGGACCAGGACGCCGCGCCGCAGCAGCCGGTAGGCACCCAGGCCCAGGATCACGGCGAACAGGATGGGCGGCTCCTCGGGGATGGACGCGATCGCGGCCGAGATGCCCGCCATGAGGTTGGCGGTCACCGGGTTCCCGCGCGCGAACCCGAGCCCGGTCGTGATCGCGATGAGCCCGATCGCCACGACGAGCAGGATGCGGACGAGGCGGTCCAGCTCCCGCTGAAGCGGCGAGCGACGGCGGTCCTGCCCGGCGAGGGCGGTCGAGATCCGCCCGAACTCCGTGCGCAGGCCGGTCGCGACCACGATCCCTTCGCCGCGCCCGGCGACGACGCTCGTCCCGGCAAAGGCGACCGCGTGCCGTTCGGCGAGCGGAGCGGCTGCCGCGTCCGGCTCCACCCGCCCGGCCTCCGGCAGCGACTCGCCCGTCAGCGCGCTGCGGTCGAACGCCAGCCCCTCCGTCCTGACCAGCCGCAGGTCGGCCGGCGAGATATCGCCGACGCGCAGGAGCACCACGTCGCCCGGCACGAGCATGGAGGCGGGGATCTCGGCGACCGCCCCGTCGCGTCGGACACGGGCCATGGGCGCCGCCGCCTCCCGCAGCGCCTCCAGCGCGCGCTCCGCGCGGTACTCCGTGATCACGTCGGCGCCGACCATCGGGCCGATCATGAGCAGCACGAAGGCCCCGTCGCGCACCTCGCCGAGCGCGACCGCGAGCGCCCCGGCGAAGAAGAGCAGCAGGATGAACGGCTCCGTGAAGCTGTCCCAGACGATCGACAGGAGCGACGGCCGGCGCACCTGCTCGAGCTCGTTCGGGCCGGCCAGCACGTAGCGCTGCTCGGCGATCCCGGTGCTCAGCCCCGCTCCCGGGTCCACCTCGAGTGCGGCCGCGACGTCTGCCGCCGGGCGCGCATGGACATCCGCAATCGATCCCGGGAGGGCTACCGAGGTCATGAGGGCACATGGTGAGGCCTGGACGGCGGCCCCGCCCCTGCCGAATTGGTGATCGGTCGGGGGCCGATCGTCCCGCCGGGCCGGATGTGCCGCTTGTCGGTGGTAGCGTCCGCCGATGCAGCTCCACCTGCTCGATGCGACGTACGAGCTGTTCCGCGCCCACTACGGCCACCCGCCCGCGGCCGACCCGTCGGGGCGCCCCGTCGGCGCGACGGTGGGGCTCGTCGAGAGCGTCCTGCGGCTGCTGCGCGATCCGGCGGTGACGCACGTCGGGTGCGCCACGGACCACGTCATGCGCTCGTGGCGCAACGATCGCTACGCGGGCTACAAGACCGAGGCCGGGATGCCCGAGATCCTCCTCGCGCAGTTCGAGCTGGCCGAGACGGCCCTCCGGTCGCTCGGGCTCGTGGTCTGGCCCATGGTCGAGTACGAGGCCGACGATGCGCTGGCGACCGCTGCCGCCCGCTGGGCCGATGCTCCCGGCGTGGAGCGCGTCGTGATCCTCTCGCCCGACAAGGACATGGCGCAGTGCGTGCGCCCGGACGGCCGGGTCGTGGGGTTCGACCGGCGGCGCGATGTCGTCATCGACGGGGCTGCGGTCCGGGCGCGCTTCGGGGTGGAGCCGGAGAGCATCCCCGACTGGCTGGCGCTGGTGGGCGACGCGGCCGACGGGTTCCCCGGCCTGCGGGGCTGGGGCAGGACCAGCGCCTCGGTCGTCCTGGCACGCTACCGGCACCTGGAGGCGATCCCCCGCGACGAGCACGACTGGGATGTGCCCGTCCGCAACGCCCCGGCGCTGGCCGCGACGCTGCGCGAGCGCCGTGCCGAGGCGGACCTGTACCGCGAGCTCGCCACGCTCGGCCGCGACGTGCCGCTCCCGGAGACGCTCGACGACCTCGCCTGGCCGGGTGTGCCGCGCGAGCCGTTCGACCGGCTCGTCGCGGCGCTGGGCGCGCCCCACCTCGCGGCTCGCGTCCCGCGCTGGGCCGCGTAGCCGGCCCGCGAGCCGATCCCCGGTCGTGCGCCGGCGAGCCGATCCCGGCTACGCGCCCGGCGGCCGGCCGAAGAGCGGCCCGCGATAGCCCGCCGGGACGCGCGCGGCCAGCGCCAGCGGCTCGACCAGGATGCGCAGCGGCCGGCCGTCCATCCCGCCGAGCGATTCGCGGCGGACGTGGCTTCCGTCGACCTCCACGGGCGGCACGGCCGCCGTCCGGATGCCGATCTCGCGACCGCGGAAGCGCGGGACGTCTCCGTCCGGCCGGTGCCGCAGCGCGAGCGACCAGCCCAGGCGCACCGCCAGCTGGAGATCTCCCCAGGGGACGATCGTCACGTCGAGCAGGCCGTCGTCGACGAGCGCGTCGGGCGTGGCGTCGACGACATTCGCGTAGAGGCGCGAGTTGCCCACGATGAGCTGCAGCACGCGGCCCTCCCACGCCGGCCGGCCGTCGACGGTCAACTCGAGGTCGAACGGCCGGTAATCCGGGATCGCGCGCATCGCGCCGAGGGCGATGCCGGCGGCGCCGAGCCGCAGCTTCAGCCGCGGGTCCGTGTGGTCGAGCATGAGCCCGTCGATGCCCACCCCGGCCATCAGCAGGAAACGGATGAACCGGCCGTCGGGGTGGACGATCCGTCCCATGTCCATGCGGCGGGTCTCGCCGTCGACCAGCGCGCGCGCCGCCTCCTCCGGCGGCCGCGCGACGTCCAGCTCGTGCGCCCAGAGGTTGGCCGTGCCGCCCGGGAGGACGCCCAGGGCTGAGTCCCGCCCGACGAGGACGTCCGCGATGTCGCGCAGAGTGCCGTCGCCGCCCGCCCCGACGAGGAGCCCGGCGCCCGCGTCGAGCGCCTCCTCCACCTGCCGGCGCACGCTCAGCAGCCGGCTCCGGTGGGCCACGTCCACCGACCAGCCCGCGGCACGCAGGATGGGCAGCACGCGGGCCACCGGGTAGGGGCCGCGGAACGACCACGGGTTGTCGATGATGCGAGCGCGCACGGTCACCGAGCGATGCGAGGTCCGGCCGGAAGGCGGGGGCGCATGCACGGGACGAGCGCCGTCCGCCCTGCGCCCTCCACGCTACACGGCGGAGCGGATCCGCGCGCGACGCGGATGCTCGCCGGGTCGGCCGCCGCCTTCCGCGGGACACCGGTCCGCGCGGCCGGCCGCTACCATCGGCGGGATGCCAACCCGCACGGCCGGCCGGTCCCTCGTCGCGGCGCTCGACCGCGCCGGCATCCGCCACGCGTTCACGGTGCCGGGCGAGAGCTTCCTCGAGATCCTCGACGCGATGCGCGACTCGCCGATCCGGCTGGTCGCGACCAGGCACGAGGCCGGCGCCGGGTTCATGGCCGAGGGATACGCGCAGCTGACGGGACGGCCCGCGGCGTGCCTCGTCACCCGCGCCGTCGGGTCGGCCAACCTGTCGATCGCCCTGCACACGGCGCGCGCCGATTCGGCGCCGCTGATCGCCATCGCGGGCCAGGTGCCGCGGCCGTTCCGGGGGCGCGAGGCGTTCCAGGAGGCGGACCTGGTGGCCACGTTCGGCGGCCTGTGCAAGGCCGCGGCCGAGCTCGACGATCCGGCGACGATGGCACGAGATGCGGAGGCGCTCGTCCGTCTCGCCTCGGCCGGTCGCCCGGGCCCAGTGCTCCTGTCGATCCCGGAGGATGCCCTGCTCGAGGCGGTCGCCGACGATACCGGGGCGGGCCCGGCCGGGAGCTCGGACGGGGCCGGCGGGGACGAGCGGGCACGCGGCGACGGCGGAGCAGGCGGGATCGGCAGGGCAGACCGGCACGGCCGGACCGGTGGTCGGCCCGCAGCGGAACGGCCGGTGGATCGCGCCGCGGTCGCCGACGTCCTCCGGCGCCTGGCCCGCGCACACCGGCCGGTCGTGATCGCCGGGGCCGGCGTGCTCCGGAGCGGCGCCGTGCCGGAGCTCGTCGCGTTCGCGGAGGCAGCCGACCTCCCGGTCCTGTCGTCCTGGCGACGCACGGACGTCTTCCCGAACGATTCGCCGCGGTACCTCGGCTCGACCGGCCTGTCCGCCGCGCGCACGGTGCGGCCGCGCCTGCTGGACGCGGACGTCGTCCTGGTCCTCGGCACCCGCCTGTCCGAGATCGCCACGTTCGGCTACCGGGTGCCGGCCCCGGGCACGGAGATCCTGCACGTGGACGTCGAGCCCGGCCTGCACGGTGACCGGGCGGCCCCGGCGGTGGCGCTCGCGGCGGATGCCGGCGCCTTCCTGCGCTGCGCGCTCGAGATGCTCACGGCGGACCGGGACCTGCACGGGCCCGACCGCGCGGCCCGGATCGCGCACGATCGTGCCGCGTATCTCGCCGCCGCGGCGCTCCCCGATGCCGGGCTGCGCGGCCCCGACGCGCCCGTGCATCCGGCGACACTGGTCCGCGCGCTCCAGCGGCACCTCCCCGACGACGCGATCGTGGCGACCGACGCGGGCAACTTCGCGGGCTGGGCGGCGCGCTACCTGCGCATCCCGGCACGCGGCCGCTTCCTGGGACCCACGTCGGGCGCCATGGGCTACGGACTCCCGGCGGCGATCGGGGCGGCCATCGCCGCGCGCGACGTGGAGGGCCGGCCGCGTCGCGCGGTCGCGCTGGCCGGTGACGGCGGCATCTCGATGCTCATGGCCGAGCTCGAGACGGCCGTCCGGGAAGGCGTGCCCGTGACCGCGATCGTCTTCGACAACGGCATGTACGGCACCATCCGGATGCACCAGGAGCGCGCCCATCCGGGCCGCGTCGCGGCCACCGACCTCGGCCGCATCGACTTCGCCCGGGTCGCGGAGGCGTGCGGCGCGCGCGGGCTCACGGTTGCCCACGACGACGAGGCCGAAGGGGCGGTGGCGGAGGCGCTCGCCGGCTCGGGGGTCACGCTCGTCCACGCGCTCACGGACCCGGCCGCCCTCTCGGTCGACGAAATGCTCCACGGCTGAACGGGCGGCGGCGCACGGGATCGCGCACGGGCCGAGGCCCGGGCACCCGCGGGCGTCTCCCTGCCGGGTTCAGCCCCGGCCGGCGGCCAGGAACAGCTCGAGGAGCACCGCGTGGTGCCGGGAGGGGGCGGCCAGGATGCCGATCGACGTCGCCGGTCGCGACAGGTCGAACCACGGCTGACCGTCCGCGGTGGTGACCGTCGTGCCGCCTTCCTGCGCGATGAGCCCGGCCGCGGCGATGTCCCAGTTCGAGATGCCCGTCGGGTGGATGCACGCGTCGAGCCGGCCTGCCGCCACGTACGAGAGCTCGAGCGCCGCCGACCCGAGGTGACGGGAGGCGCGCACCCGGCGCCGCATCTCGCCCAGGTCCGAGCGCCAGTCGCGCGGCGCGTACCCCAGCCCGATGACGTAGTCGCCCAGATCCGGCTTGTCTGGGTTGCGGATGCGGTGCCCGTTGAGCCGGGCGCCCTGCCCCGCCACCGCGGTGAACAGCTCGTCGCGCACCGGGTCGAGCACGGCGCCCACCGCCGGGCAGCCGTCGACGGCGAGCGCCACGCTCACGGTGAAGACCGGGATGGCGTTGGCGTAGTTGACGGTGCCGTCCAGCGGATCGACGATCCAGGCGCGGCCCGTGCCCGTCGTCGGGGCGGCTCCCGCGGCGGCCGCGTGCTCGCCGGACTCCTCGGCGAGGATCGCGTCGCCCGGAAACGCGGCGCCGATCTCATCGAGGATCAGGCGCTCCGCGAGATGGTCGACTTCCGTCACGACGTCGCGCGCGCTCTTGCGCCGGATCTGCTCGACGCGTCCGAGGCGTTCGAGCTGCACGCGGCCTGCCGCCCGGGCGGCGGACACGGCAACGGCCAGGGCACGCTCGGCATCGCCGGCCGGCAGCAGACGGGAGGTCACCCGGCCATCTTACGGTGGCCGGGGCCGCAGGCGATGGGCCGCCGCGGGACGTCGCCCACGGGTTGTCGCCGCATCGCACGGGCAGACCGCCGCGTCGCCCGGGGCGGATCGCCGTGCCGCCGGCCCTGTGTCGCGGGCGCGGTGTCGACGTGTCGCCGGCGCACTGTCGCCGGTCTCCGGATGCGCCATCCTGTGCCCATGCCGCTGATCGCCACCGAGAACCTCACGAAGCGCTACCCGGGCGCGGTCGCGCTCGACGGCGTGACCCTCGAGCTGGAGGGCGGCATCGTCGGGCTGGTGGGGGCGAACGGGGCCGGCAAGTCGACGCTCATCAAGATCCTGCTCGGGCTGGTGCCCGCCACGGCGGGCCGCGCGATCGTCCTCGGCCTGGACAGTGCCACGCGAGGGACCGAGCTCCGGCAGCGCGTCGGCTACATGCCGGAGCACGATTGCCTGCCGCCCGACGTGAGCGGAACCGAGTTCGTCGCGCACATGGCCCGCATCAGCGGGCTGCCGGCCGACGCGGCGCGGGAACGCGCCGCCGAGACGCTCCGGCTCGTCGGCCTGTACGAGGAACGCTACCGGCCGATCGGCGCGTACTCCACCGGCATGCAGCAGCGCGTCAAACTGGCGCAGGCGCTGGTCCACGACCCCAGCCTGCTGCTCCTCGACGAGCCCACGTCCGGCCTCGATCCGGCCGGCCGCGAGGAGATGCTCACGCTCGTGCGGCGGGTCGGCACCGATTTCGGGATCGCCATCGTGATGGCATCGCACCTGCTGGGCGAGGTCGAGCGCGTCTGCGACCACCTCGTCGCCATCGACTCCGGGCACCTGGTGGCCTCTGCGCCGCTGGCCCGCTTCACGGCCCTCACGCGGCTGCTGACGGTCGAGGTCGAGGACGGCGCCGACCTGCTCGCCCGCCGGCTGACGGACGCCGGCCAGGTCGTGCGGCAGGAGGGCCGCTCGGTGCTCGTCGATCTCGACGGGCCGGCACCCTACGACCTCGTGCGCGACGCGGTGGTCGAGCTCGGGCTCCCGCTCGTGCGGATCGAGCAGCGTCGCCACCAGCTCGAGGACCTCTTCCGCGGCGATTCGCCCCTGGTCGGGGAGGAGGCGCGGCCGTGAGTGCCGGCGGGAGCACCGATCGGGTCGGCGCCGGCGGCAGCATCTACGACCTCGGGTACCAGCGGTACGGGGGCCGGCGGCTCGGCCGCGCGTACGCCTTCCGCTCCCTCTATCTCCACGGCCTCGCGGCCGCGTTCGGCATCGGCCGGAGCACGCGCTCGAAGGTCGTCCCGATCGGCCTGTTCGCGATCGCGCTCGTGCCGGCGCTCATCGAGCTCGGGGTCACGGCGCTCGCCGGAGAGGCCCTGCAGCCCGTCCGCCTCGACAACTACTTCTCCCTCGTCGGCACCGTCATGGTCCTGTTCGGCGCCGCCGTCGCACCGGAGCTCGGCAGCCGGGACCAGCGCCACCACGTCCTCTCGCTGTACTTCTCGCGCGCGCTGGAGCGGCGCGACTACGCCCTCGCCAGGCTGGCCGCCCTGCTCACGGCGATGCTGGCGATCGCGCTGATCCCGGAGTTCGTGCTGTACATCGGGACCGCGCTCATCCACTCGGACCCCGTCTCGTACCTCGTCGATCACGCCGACCAGCCCGGGCTCATCCTCGGCAGCGGCGTGCTCGTCGCCCTGCAGGCGACCGGCGTGGCGCTCGCCATCTCGTCGCTCACCCCGCGCCGGGCCTACGCCACCGGCGGCATCGTGGCGTACTGGTTCATCGCCGACGGCCTCGGCTCGCTGATCGCGTCGATCACCCCGCCGCCCGACGCGGGCGCCTCGCACATCACGGCCTGGACGCACCTCGCGGTCCTGCTCAGCCCCTCGCTGGTCGGGGACGGGACGGTGCGCTGGTTCTTCGGCACGGCCCCCGACGAGGTGCTCGCCCGCGCCGACCTGGCGGGCTGGGTCTACGTCGCCGCGGCCGTCGTCTACGCCGCCGTCGGCATCGCGACGGTGCTCCGCCGCTTCGGGAGGATCGCGGCATGAGCGGGTCCGGACCGCTCTGGGGACCGGCGACGGAGGGAGCGCCGGATCCCCGCTCCACGCCGCCCGCGTTCGACCCGGCCGCCGCGCCCCTGGCCGCGGTCCACGCCGCGCGGTGGTACGGGAACGTGGTGGCGGTGAACGACGTGACGTTCGCCGTCGGGCCCGGGGTCACCGGGCTTCTCGGCCCCAACGGCGCGGGCAAGTCCACGCTGCTCCACATGCTGTCGGGCCTGCTCGCCCCGTCGAGCGGCGCCGTGCTCATCGAGGGCCGGCCCATCCGCGAGCACCCCGACGTCTACCGGCGGCTCGCGCTGGCGCCCGAGCGCGACGCGGCGTACGGCTTCCTGACCGGCCGCGAGTTCGCCGTCCTGTCGGCCCGCCTGGCGCGGCTGCCGGACCCGGACGCGGCCGCGCGCCGGGTCCTCGCCATGGTCGACATGGAGGACGCCGCCGATCGGCCGATCGGCGGGTACTCGAAGGGAATGCGCCAGCGCATCAAGCTCGGGGCGGCGCTCGTGCACGACCCGCGCATCCTGCTGCTCGACGAGCCGTTCAACGGCATGGACCCCCGGCAGCGCCTCCACATGATGACGCTGCTCGACGGCATGGCCCGCGAGGGACGCGTGATCCTCTTCTCGTCGCACATCCTCGAGGAGGTGGAGCGGCTCGCCCAGCGGGTGCTCGTGATGCTCGCCGGACGGCTCGCCGCCGCCGGCGACTACCGGGCGATCCGGCGGCTGATGACCGACCGGCCGCACACGTTCAGCCTGCGCACGAGCGACGACCGGGCGATCGCGGCGCGGCTCGTGCACGAGGAGGTGGTCCTGGGGGTCCAGGTCGGCGATGGCGAGCTCGACGTGCGCGCCGCCGACTACGGGACCTTCACGCGCCTGGTCGCGCGCGTCGCCGCCGAGGCCGGCGTCTCGCTCTACGAGCTCCGCCCGACCGACGAGACGCTCGAATCGGTCTTCAGCTACCTGGTGAACCGCTGATGGGCCGCCACGGCGTCTTCAGGCAGCTCGCCGTGCTGACCGCGCGCCAGGCGCTCGGCCGCCGGAGGATGCTCGTGGCGCTGCTCGCGGCGGCGGTCCCGGTCCTCGTCGCCCTCGTGTACCGCCTGGCCGGCGGCCAGGACCCGGAGCTCTTTGCGAGCGACCTGCTGAACGGCATCGTGGTCACCACGCTCCTGCCGCTCGTGGCGCTGATCTTCGGCACGTCCGTGCTGGGCGGCGAGATCGAGGACGGGACGATCGTCTATTTGCTGGTGCGGCCCGTGGCGCGCCGCGAGATCGTCGCCGCCAAGCTGCTCGTCGGCGCGGCCGCCACGGCGATCCTCGTCGGCATCTCGGCGGCGCTCGCGCTGCTGATCTCGCTGCCGCCGTCGCTCGGCCCCGGCATGGTGATGGCGTCCAGCGTGGCGATCGCGTGGGGCGCGCTGATCTACACGGCGATCGCGGTGGCGCTGACCCTGGTGACCGGGCACGCGCTCATCGTCGGCCTCATCTACGTGTACCTGTGGGAGGGCGTGATCGCCGGGCTGTTCGCGGGGACTCGGCTCGCGAGCGTGCACCAGTACGTGCTGGGGGTGGCCGCGGCGCTCGACCCGACACAACCGTCGCTGCTGCAGGCCCATCTCTCGGCGGCGAGCTCGGTGGGGCTCGGCCTGCTGGTCGCGGCGGCGGCCACCGTGTTCGCCGTCTGGCGGCTCGCCGGGTTCGAGGTCGCCGAGCGCCCCTGAGCCTCCGCCGCGTCGCAGCGGGTACGATGTTCGCCGTACATCCCCCGGAGGCATCGCCCCTGTCCGCACCCATCACGGGGCGACCCGCGGCCCCCCGCCGGGCCGCGACCGTCGCCTTCGAGCACGTCAGCAAGCGATACGGACACCACGCCGACGGCCATGCCGCCGTGAACGACCTCAACCTGTCCGTGCCCGCCGGCGCGACGTGCGTGCTGGTCGGCCCGTCCGGCTGCGGCAAGACCACGAGCCTCAAGATGGTGAACCGGCTCATCGAGCCCACCGGGGGCCGGATCCTCGTCGACGGCCGCGACATCGCGCAGGAGGATCCCACCGAGCTGCGCCGCGGCATCGGGTACGTCATCCAGCAGGTGGGCCTCTTCCCCCACGAGACGATCGCCGAGAACGTCTCGGTCGTGCCGCGCCTGCTCGGCTGGCCCGCGGCACGCCGGCGGGAGCGCGCGGACGAGCTGCTGCGGCTCGTCGGCCTCGATCCCGCCCGGTACCTGCGCCGGTATCCGTCCGAGCTCTCCGGCGGCGAGCAGCAGCGGGTCGCGGTCGCCCGCGCCCTGG
>JAJYGK010000138.1:0-10688 GCA_021790715.1 Chloroflexota bacterium | reverse complement strand
GGGTCGGCGTCGCCCGGGCCCTGGCCGCGGACCCGCCCCTCCTGCTGATGGACGAGCCGTTCGCGGCGGTCGATCCCATCGTCCGCGCCCGCCTCCAGGACGAGCTGCTGCGTCTCCAGCGCGAGCTGGGCAAGACGATCCTGTTCGTCACCCACGACATCGACGAGGCGATCAAGATGGGCGACCTGGTCGCCGTCATGCGGGAGGGCGGGACGCTCGCGCAGTTCGCGCCGCCGGCCGAGCTGCTGGCCCACCCGGCCTCCGACTTCGTGGCGCGGTTCGTGGGCGCCGACCGGGCGCTCAAGCGCCTCACGCTGCGGCGCGTCCGCGATCTGCCCCTGGCCCCGGCCCCGCTGGCGAGCGCGGGCGACACGGCCGCGGACGTGCGGCGACGCGAGGGCGGGCGGCTGCCCCGCTGGGTCCTGCTCGTCGACGACGGCCGGCTGCCCGTCGGATGGGCCGACACCGCCGGCCAGGCCGATTCCGTCCCGCTCGACACCGGTCGCGTGACCCGCCTCTCGCCGCTGCTGCAGCCGGAGACGACGCTCCGGGACGCGCTCTCGATCCTCCTCGACGCGGCGGTGCGATCCGGCATCGTCGTGGACGACGCCGGCCGGGCGCAGGGCCTCGCGACGATCGACGCGATCATGGCCCGCCTGCAGGACGAGACGTCGGACGGCGCCATGCCGGCGCGCGACGCCGGACCGGCGCACGCGGCGCCCCCCGCCGATCCGGCCGGCACCGTCGGCGCCGCGGTTCGCGCCGCCGACGCCGGCTCCGGCCCTGCGGGCCCGGGAGCCTGAGGAGTGCCGAACGAGCCGCTGATCCGCTGGAGCTGGGTCACGGGGCACATCGGCGAGATCGGGGCCGCGCTGGGGCAGCACGTGGAGCTGACCGTCATCGCGATGGCGGTCGGCCTCGCGATCTCGTTCGCGCTGGCCCTCTTCGCGCACCGCTACCGCCGCGCCCAGGCGCCCATCACCTGGGTCGCCGGCGTGATCTACACGATCCCCAGCCTCGCGCTGTTCGTGCTGCTGATCCCCGTCACCGGGCTCTCCACGACGACCTCCGAGATCGGCCTGGTCGGGTACACGCTCCTGATCCTGATCCGCAACATCCTGGCCGGCCTGGCCGGCGTCCCCGCCGACGTGCTCGAGGCGGCCGACGCGATGGGCCTGACGCGCCCGCAGCGCCTGCTCCGCGTCGAGCTGCCGATCGCGCTGCCGGTCATCATGGCCGGCATCCGGATCGCCACCGTCACGACGATCGGCCTGGTCACGGTCACCGCGCTGATCGGGCAGGGCGGGCTCGGGCAGCTCATGCTGTCCGGCTTCATCAGCCTCTTCCCGACGCAGATCTACGTGGGAGCGCTGCTCTCGGTCGCGCTCGCCGTGATCGCCGACGCGATGCTGCTGCTCGTCCAGCGGCTGCTCACGCCCTGGACGCGGCGCGTGGGGCGGGCCTGACCGGTGACGCTCCTGAACGAGGTCGTCGCGTTCTTCGCCGATCCCGCCCACTGGAGCGGCACCGACGGCATCCCGATCCGCGTGATCGAGCACGTGGAGGCGTCGGCGCTCTCCGTCCTCGTGGCCGCGCTCGTGGCACTCCCGATCGGGCTGGCCGTGGGCCACACCGGCCGCGGAGCGTTCCTCGTCAGCAGCGTGGCCAACCTCGGCCGCGCCCTGCCGTCCTTCGCCCTGCTGCTGATGCTGATCCCGATCGCCGTCGACCTCTCGCTCGACTTCAGCACCTGGCCGATCATCGGTGCGATGGTGCTGCTGGCGGTCCCGCCCATGATCACGAACGCCCATGCCGGGATGCGCGAGGTCGACCGGCACCTCGTCGAGGCCGCCCGCGGGATGGGGATGAACGGCCGCCAGGTGCTGCTCCGGGTGGAGCTGCCGCTCGCCATGCCGGTGCTCCTGACCGGCGTCCGGCTCGCGGCGGTGCAGGTCGTCGCGACGTACACCCTGGGCGCGGTGGCCGGGGGCGGCGGGCTGGGGCGCTACATCTACGACGGGTTCGCGCGGCAGGAGCCCGGGCGCATGGTCGCCGGGGCCGTCCTCGTCGCACTGCTCGCCATCGCCACCGACGCGGGCTTCGGCGTCGTCGCGCGCGCCACGGAGCCGCGCGGGGGCCGGGGGCCGGTGCGCGCCCGCGAGGCTCCGGTCGTCCGGGGGGCCGTCGACCCGGGCGTATGATGCCGCCGCCGGGCAGCGCGCCCGGCCGAGCCACGCAGGAAAGGGGGATACCCAGTGCGGCTCTACCGCATGCTCGCTCTCGGGGCGTCCGCGCTGGTGCTGATGGGCGCCTGCGGGACGGGTGGGAGCGCCACGCCGGCAGCATCCGGCACGCCGTCGGTCGCACCATCGAGCCAGGCCGCCTCGGCGGCACCGTCGTCCGCCGCGTCGGCACCGGCCGCATCCGCGCCGTCGGCGGCGTCGCCGGGCGCCTCGAGCGCCCTGTCCGCGTCCGAGGCGCCGGCCGCGCCGGCGAACGCGATCGCCAGGCAGCTGGCCTTCGGGGGGCCGCCCGAGTGCCCCCAGCGGCCGTACTGCCTCATCGGGCTGCGCAAGGTCTACGGCCTGACGTTCAAGACGTTCGTGCCCCTCGACGCGGGCGGTCCGCTCACCGTCGCCGCGCTCGAGACCGGCAAGATCCAGATCGGCGAGCTGTTCACGTCCGACCCGAGCATCCAGGTCGACGGGTTCGTGCTGCTGAACGACGACCGGCACCTCGAGGCCTCCGACAACATCGCGCCGGTGATCCGGACCGCCGTCCTCCAGGCGCACCCCGACATCGCGACGCTGCTCAACCGGATCTCGTCAAAGCTGACGCAGCAGCAGCTGGTCGCGCTCAACAAGCAGGTGGTCGTGGACAAGACCGACCCCGCCACCGTCGCCAGGAACTGGCTGCAGCAGAACGGGTTCGTGCCGACGGGCGGATCCGGCAAGGGCACCATCGTGGTCGGGGCCGTCAACTTCCCGGAGAACGAGCTCCTCGCCGAGATCTACGCGCAGGAGCTGCAGGCGAACGGGTACAGCGTGACCCGCAAGTTCGGGCTGGCCAGCCGCGAGGTCATCCAGCCTGCGATGCAGGCCGGGCAGATCGACCTGTCCCCGGAGTACCTCGCATCGCTCACCGAGTACCTCGACAAGGGAGCCGGCAAGGCCACCGGCGACCCGGCCGTGACCGCGAAGATCCTCCAGACGTACCTCACGCCGAAGGGCGAGACGGTCCTGAACTACGCGCCCGCGACCGACGAGAACGGGTTCGTGGTGACGAAGGCGACCGCCGACAAGTACCACCTGGTCAACATCAGCGACCTGGCGAAGCCGGCGCCCTGACCGGCGCCCCATGTGGCCGGCCGCCACGCTGCGGCCGGCCACCGAGACGAGTGCGGCCTGCCGTGGCCGGTGCCCCGTGTCCGCCGGGCCCCGGTCACGGCGCGCGGCCGCCCCGCGACCAACAGGAGTGCGCATGACCGAACACACCGCCGACGAAGCCCTCTCTGCCGCCGTCAGCTCGTTCCTCGACGCGCCCGGCAGGTTCGCGACCGTCGCGTCGGTCAACCCGGACGGGTCGCCGCACCAGGCCGCTGCCTGGTACCTCGTCCGCGACGGCGCCATCGTGCTGAACTCGAAGGTCGGGCGCCGCTGGCCGACGAACCTGCTGCGGGATCCCCGTGCCAGCGTGCTGGTCGTGGACGGATACCGCTGGGTGTCGGTTCGCGGCGTCGTCGAGGTGGACCGCGACCCGGGGCGGGCGCACGCGGACATCGCCGCGATGGCCCGCCGCTACCACGCCGACGATCCGGACGCCGCCGAGCGGCAGGTCCGGCAGTTCGAGACGGAGGAACGGGTCACGTTCGTGCTGCGGCCCGGGCGGGTCGCGGCCGATCTCGAGGGATAGCCGGTGGCGCGGGTACGGCTCGGGCACGGCTCGGGGACGCGGTGATGACGGAGCGACCGGTACCGCGCGACGCGGCCGGGTGGGCGGCGAAGGTGACCGTGCTCGCCGGCGGCGTGGGCGGCGCGAAGCTGGCGCACGGGTTCTCGCTGCTCCCGGAGGTGGACCTGAGCGTGGTCGTCAACACCGGCGACGACCTCGAGCTGCACGGGCTCGCGATCTCGCCGGACGTCGACACCGTGCTCTACACGCTGGCGGGCCTCGCCAACCCCGAGACCGGCTGGGGCCTCCGCGACGAGACCTGGTCGGCGCACGCGATGCTGGAGCGGTACGGGGCACCCACGTGGTTCCGGCTCGGCGACCGCGACATCGCCACGCACCTGGTGCGGACCTCGCGGCTGGCGGCCGGCGCGACCCCCACCGACGTCACCCGCGAGCTGGCCGCATCGCTCGGGATCCGCGCCCGCCTCCTTCCGATGGCCGATCGGCCGGTCCGCACCCGCGTCCGGACCTCCGCCGGATGGCTCGAGTTCCAGGCCTGGTTCGTCGCCCGGCAGCACGCCGACGACGCGCTCGAGGTGCGCTTCGATGGCGCGGCGGACGCGCGACCGACGGACGCCGTGCTCGACGCCGTCCGTTCCGCCGACGTGATCGCGATCGCGCCGTCCAACCCGTTCGTGAGCATCGGGACCATCCTCGCGCTGCCGGGCATGGCCGCGGCGCTGCTCGACGCGACGGCACCCGTCGTCGCCGTGAGCCCCATCGTCGCGGGGGCGGCCCTGAAGGGCCCCGCGGACCGCATGTTCGAGTCGCTCGGCGGCGAGTCGAGCGCGCTCGGCGTGGCGCGCCACTACGCCGGCCGGTACCCGGGTCTCGTCGACGGGCTGGCCATCGACGTCGCGGACCGGTCGCTGGCGGACCGGATCGAGGATCTCGGGATCGCCGTCCTGGTCGCGCCGACGGTCATGCGCGACGACGGAGACCGCGCGCGGCTCGCGCGGGACCTGCTCGACTTCGCGGGGCGCCTGACGCCCGGGACCGGCAGAGCCTCCGGGATCCGCTGACATCCGAAAGGAGCTCACTACGATGCGCATCGGGATCGGGCTGCCGACCGTGCTCCCCTCCGTGCCCGGCCCGGCGGTCCTCGACTGGGCCCGGCGGGCGGAGGCGCGGGGGTTCTCGACCCTCGGGGTGATCGATCGCATCGCGTATCCCAACTTCGAGCCCATGACGGCCCTCGCCGCGGCGGCCGGTGCGACCGGCACGATCGGCCTGATGACGGACGTGCTCCTCGGTCCGACGCGCGACCCGGTGCTCCTGGCCAAGCAGTCGGCGAGCCTCGCCCAGCTGTCCGGCGGCCGGTTCACGCTCGGCCTCGGGGTGGGCGCCAGGGAGGATGACTACGCCGTGGTGGGACGCGACTTCCACGCACGGGGCCGCGAGGCGGACCGCGGGCTGGCCGTGATGGACGCGGTGTGGCGCGGCGAGGCGCCGGACGGAACGGTGCGCACCAGTGCGCCGCTTGCCGGGGGCCTGGGCAGGCCGCGACTCATGATCGGCGGTTCGTCGGAGGCCTCCATGCGCCGGATCGTGCGGTGGGGTGACGGCTGGACGGCCAGCTCCAGCGTCGGCGCGGCGCTGGAGGCGCTCGTCGGGCGCGTGCGGAGGGCGTGGCGCGACGCGGGCCGCGAGGGCGCGCCGCGGATCTCGGTGCTGACATACTTCGCCATCGGCGAGGACCCGCGCGCCGCCGCCTTCCTGCTCGACTACTACGGGCCCCAGCGCGGCGCGGCGCTGGCGGAATCGCTGCCCACGACCGAGGACGAACTGCGGGCCACGGCCCGCCGGCTCGAGGACGCCGGCGTGGACGAGATGGTCACCTTCCCGACGCTCCCGGAGATCGACCAGGTCGACCGGCTGGCGGACGTGCTGCTGCGCTGACCGGACGGTCGACGCGGCCCGACGCGGAACCGGGGCGGCGGCACGAGCGCAGAGCCGGGCGGCGGCACGAGCGCAGAGCCGGCGTGGGCGCATCGTCCGGGTCGCGGGTTACGATGTCGGACGCGCGCGCAGCGAAGACGGACGGCGCAGCGCCGGAGGCGGCCCGTGACGGCGCGCACCGCGGACGGGCGACGGGAGGACGAGACGGTGAGCAGCGGCGCTCGGGCCGACCTGGCGCGGCTGCACGTCGTCGTGCCGCTGCGGACCCTGGAAGGCGGCAAGACGCGCCTCGGGGCCGCGCTCGACGCCGAGGAGCGCGAGGAACTGATCGTCGGGATGCTCCGCCACGTCCTGGCCGTCATCGATGCCTGGGGCGGCGCGGCCGACGTCCTCGTGGTGAGCCCGGATCCGGTCCTGCTCTCGATCGCGGCAACGGCCGGTGCGCGAACCCTGCGACAGCGGGGCGGGGATCTCAACGACGGACTGCGGCTGGGGATCGCGGACGTGGTGGCGGGCGGCGCAACGGCGGTCCTCATCGTCCCCGCCGATCTGCCGCTCGTCGAGCCCGCGGCCCTCGCGCGTCTGTGCGAGGCGGCCGACGCGACGCTCGCCGCCGGGGCCGGGCGCCCGCTCGTCGCGATCGCGCCCGCGGATGCGCGGACGGGCACGAACGGGCTCCTCCTCTCCCCGCCCGGGGTGATCGAGCCGGCCTTCGGACCGGACAGCCTGCGCGCGCACCTGGAGGCCGCCCGTCGGGCCGGCGCGAGCGTGCAGGTCGTGACCGACGAGCTGCTCGGGTTCGACCTCGACACACCGGCGGACGTCGAACGCCTCGCTCCGGAACGGCTGGCCGAGCTGCAGGGGCTGGGCGCAATCGCGGAGATCGCCGCCGCGGAGGTTGCCGCCGCGGACAGCCGCAACGACGGCCGCCCGGAGGGCCCCCGGTGACCGACCGGCACGCTCCCGGCGGGCCGGGCCCGGAGCCGGCGGGCGGGCCGCCGCCGGGTGCCCTTCCGGGCGAGACGACCGGGCGTCTCCTCGCGATCCCGCTGCCGGCACTGCCCGACGTGCGCCCCGGCGACGACCTCGCCGCGCTGATCGCCGACGCGCTGCGCGCGGGCGCCTCGAGCGACCCCGACCTCGCCCCCCGTCCGGGCGACGTGCTCGTCGTGACGCAGAAGATCGTCTCCAAGGCGGAGGGGCGGATCGTCGACCTGCGCAGCGTGGAGCCGCGCCAGGAGGCCGTCGCGTTCGCGGCGCGCTGGAACCGCGACCCGCGGCAGGTCGAGGTCGTGCTGCGCGAGTCGGCGCGCATCGTGCGGATGGAGCGCGGCGTCATCGTCTCCCGCACGGCCCACGGCTACGTCTGCGCGAACGCCGGCGTCGACGCCTCGAACACGGACATCCCCGACCTGGTGACGCTGCTGCCCGAGGATCCCGACCGGTCCGCGCGCGAGATCCGGGCCCGTCTCGCCGACCTCGTCGGCGTCGAGCTCGCCGTGATCGTCGCCGACTCGTTCGGACGCCCCTGGCGCTGGGGGATCACCGACGTCGCGCTGGGTGTCGCCGGGTTCGCGCCGCTCGCGGACTTCCGGGGCCTCACCGACACGACCGGACGCGAACTCCACGCCACCGTGGTCGCGGTCGCCGACGAGATCTGCTCCGCCGCCGAGCTGGCCAGCGGGAAGACGTCCCGGCGCCCGGTGGTCCTCGTCCGGGGGGCGCCGCTGCCCGCCGGGGACGGATCGGTCGTCCGCGACGTGGTGATGCCGGAGGCCTTCGACCTGTTCCCCTGAGCCCGTCGGGGCTCCCGGGGCACGGCGTCATCCCGCGCCGCGGCGCCCGATGCGGATCTCGCGGTACGCTCCGGGCATGAAGATCGGCCTGCAGGTACCCAATTTCACGTGGCCGGGCGGCGACGCCGCGATCGGCCCCACCTTCGCGCGCATCGCCGGGGAGGCGGACGAGGCGGGCTTCGACTCGCTCTGGGTGATGGATCACTTCTTCCAGATCCCGTCGGTCGGGCACGCCGAGGAGCCCATGCTCGAGGGCTGGTCGGCCCTCGCGTACGCCGCGGCCGTGACGCGTCGCATCACGCTCGGGCTGATGGTGGGCGGCATCCACTACCGCCAGGCCGGCCTCTGGGTGAAGGCGGCCACCACGCTCGACGTCCTGTCGGGCGGGCGGGCATGGCTCGGCATCGGCGCCGCCTGGAACGAGCAGGAGTCGAAGGCGCTCGGGTTCCCGATGCCGCCGCTCGGGCAGCGCTTCGAGATGCTCGAGGAGACGCTGCAGATCGCGCACGCGATGTGGCAGGGCGAGCACGGCAGCGAGCAGGCGTTCCCCGGCACGCACTACCGGCTCGACCGGATGCTGAACAGCCCGCAGGCGATCCGGAAGCCGCACCCGCCGGTCATGATCGGCGGCGGTGGCGAGCACAAGACACTGCGCCTGGTGGCGAAGTACGCGGACGCGACCAACATCTTCGGCGGCGCGGACAACCTCCGGCACAAGTACGCGGTGCTGAAGGAGCGCTGCGAGGAGGTCGGGCGGCCGTTCGACGAGATCGAGCGGAGCAACCTCAACAGCTTCCGCGTCTCCCGCGACGGCGGTGACGATGCCGTCGGCCCGTCCGAGATGATCGACCGGATCGGCAGCTGGCACGAGGCCGGGTCGCAGCACGCGATCTTCTCGCTCCGCAACGTCGCCGAGCCCGGCGTCTTCGAGCTGCTGGCGCGGGACGTCGTCCCGCAGGTGCATGCGCTCGGCGCGTAGCCGTACCCTTCGGGGAGCCGCGACGGACCGGGGAGCCGGGGTGGGACGGGAGGCCGGCGCGACCCGCCGACACGCAGGGAGGAGCGGAGATGGCCGATCGTGACGAGCGGCGCTCGTCGAGCCCGGACGAGACCGGCCCCGGTCCCCGCATCGTCGCGTCGGTCCTGCCCGCCGACCTGTCCCGGCTCGGCGAGGAGGTCGCCGCGCTCGAGGAGGCCGGCGTCGACTGGATCCAGTTCGACGTGATGGACGCCTCGTTCGTGCCGAACCTGACGTTCGGCCCGGACGTCATCGCGGCCGTGCGCCGGCACACCCGCCTCCCCTTCGAGGCGCAGCTGATGGTCTCGCACCCGGACGTCCTGATCGAGCCGTGCATCGCCGCGGGATGCGAGCGCGTCATCGTGCACGCGGAATCGACGCACAATCTGCACCGCAGCCTGATGCGCGTCGGCGAGCTCGGCGCCCGCGCGGGGGTCGCGGTCAACCCCGCCACACCCGCCGACGCCGTCGCCAACGTGCTCGATCTCGTCGACATGGTCCTCGTCATGACCGTCAACCCCGGCTTCGGCGGCCAGGCGTACCTGCGGAGCATGGAGCCCAAGGTGCGGGCGGTGCGGCGGATGATCGGGGAGACCGGCCGCCGGATCTGGCTCGAGGTCGACGGCGGGATCGCCCCGGACACGATCGGGACGTGCGCGGGATCCGGCGCGGACGTCTTCGTGACGGGGAGCACGCTGTTCCACGATCCGGAGGGCATGGCACATGCCGTCCGCGACCTGCGGTCCCGGGCGCAGACCGCCCCGGGCTCGCGCGTCGGCGGGACGTCCGGCATGGGGTAGAATACTCCCCGGGGGTATCGCGACCGGCGCGAGCCCAGGACAGCACGAGGACGGAGCACAGGGGATGAGCCAGGGCGTGGGCGGGTTCGGCGGCCTGAAGCCGCTAGAGATCATCGGCGACGGCGAGCAGGCGCTCGCCGCCCCCGTCGGCGAGCCCGTCGAGGCCGTGGACGCGGGCCGCACCGGCGCGAAGGTCGTGATCGTCGGTTCGGGGCCGGCCGGGCTCACGGCGGCCATCTACGCGGCGCGCGCGAACCTCGAGCCGATCGTGCTCGGCGGGTACGAGTCCGGCGGCCAGCTCATGATCACCAGCGAGGTCGAGAACTTCCCGGGATTCCCCGAGGGGATCCAGGGGCCGGAGCTGATGGGCCGCATGCGCGCGCAGGCCGAGCGGTTCGGGGCGCTGATCGTCGACATCGACGTGGAGCGCGTCGACCTGTCGGAGCGCCCGTTCCGGCTCTGGGCGGGCGGCGTCGAGTACGAGGCCCAGACCGTGATCGTGGCCAGCGGCGCCTCGGCCCTGTGGCTGGAGCTGGAGAGCGAGACCCGCCTCCGCGGCCGGGGCGTGAGCGCCTGCGCCACCTGCGACGGGTTCTTCTTCCGGGATCGCAAGGTGATCGTGGTCGGCGGCGGCGACACCGCCCTCGAGGAGGCGCTCTTCCTGACCCGCTACGCGAGCGAGGTCGTGATCGTCCACCGCCGCGACCAGTTCCGCGGCAGCCGGATCATGCAGGAACGCGCGCTCGCGCACCCGAAGGTCCGCGTCCTCTGGAACAGCCGGGTCGTCGAGGTGCTGGGCGAGAACCAGGTCTCCGGCGTGCGCCTGCGCGACACGGCGACCGGCGAGGAACGGGACGAGCCCGCCGACGGGCTCTTCGTCGCGATCGGGCACCGGCCGAACACGGGCGTCTTCCGTGACTGGCTCGCGCTCGACGACAAGGGCTACCTGTCGGTGCACGAGGAGACGCGCACGCGCATCGACGGCGTCTTCGTCGCGGGCGACGTGCACGACGCGCGCTATCGGCAGGCCATCACCGCGGCCGGCGACGGCTGCCGGGCCGCCATCGACGCCGAGCGGTGGCTGGCGGAGCACGGGCTGGCCGAGCCGGCGACGATGTCCGCCTGGTGAACGGTCCCGGCCGGGGCGAGCCGCCGGCACCGGAGACGGCGTGCGGTCCCGGCCGCTGGCCGGCCCTCCTGCGCGCCGTCCCGCGCCGCATCCGC
>JAJYGK010000009.1 GCA_021790715.1 Chloroflexota bacterium | reverse complement strand
GAACGTGAAGCGCGGCCAGACCGTCGAGCGCTCCTTCCAGGCCGGCGACAAGTGGCCGCGCGCACACCTCGACCGGCGGCCGGTCCAGTTCCTGTACCGCGACGGCGACGACTTCCACTTCATGGAAACCGAGACCTTCGAGCAGTTCACGCTGACGGCCGAGCAGCTCGGCGACGCCGTGCCGTACCTGCTGGACGGCATGGTGCTCGACCGGACCAGCTACGAAGGCGAGACGATCGGCGTCGAGCTGCCGATCACGGTCGACATGGTGGTCGCGGAGACCGAGCCCGGGTTCGCCGGCGACACCGCGACCGGCGCCCGCAAGCCGGCCACGACCGGCACCGGCCTCACCGTCCAGGTCCCGCTCTTCGTCGGCGAGGGCGACACGATCCGCATCGACACGCGGACCGGCGAGTACCTCACCCGCGTCTGAGGCCGGGACCGTGGCGGGTCGTGACTGACGCGGCACCCGACGTGCGTGCGACGCCGGTGCAGACCGCCTGCGGAGGCTGTCCGTGAGCGACGATCGGCCCTGGGAACGCTGGCTCCGGCAGGCCGGCGGGCGTCCGGCCGACGCATCACCCGACCACGCATCAGCCGACGACCGACTGCCGGGCGATGGCCCCCCGGACCCCGAGCCGCCGCCGTGGGGCGATGGCGATCCCGCCCTGACCGGTGAGACCCGCGGGAGTCCCGGTCGCGCGGCGGGCGTGCCGCGCCCCGACGCCCCGGTGTCCGCGCCCGACCGGCCTCCGGGCGCCCCCGGAACCCCGGCAGGTGCCGGCACTGCCCGCGGCCCGGCTCGTCCGGGCGCCGTATCGGCGTCCCGCATCTGGACGGTCGGCGATGTCACGCGCGCGGTCCGGGAGCTCGTGCGCGGGGAGCCGGCGTTCCGCGACCTGTGGGTCGAGGGCGAGGTGGGGCAGGTCACGGTGAGCGCGGCCGGCCACTGCTACTTCGCGCTGCGCGACGGCCGGTCGCAGGTCGCGTGCGTCTTCTTCCGCACCCAGCGCCTCGCCAGCCCGTTCGAGCTCCGCACCGGCCTGCGCGTCGTCGCGCACGGCCGCCTCGATGTGTACGACGCGGGCGGCACGTACCAGCTCTACGTCGAGGCCGTGCAGCCGGCCGGGTTCGGGGACCTCGCGCTGCAGTTCGAGGCGCTGAAGGCGCGCCTGGCGGGGGAGGGGCTGTTCGATCCGGCCAGACGCCGTCCCGTGCCGCGTTCGCCGCGCCTCATCGGCGTCGCGACCAGCCCGTCGGGTGCCGTCCTGCACGACATCCGCCACGTGCTGCGCCGCCGCTGGCCGCTCGTGCGCGTGGTGCTGGTCCGTGCCAGGTGCAGGGGGATGCGGCACCTGCGACGATCGTGGCCGCGCTGCGCCGCCTGGCCCGCTGGCGCGATCCGGCCACCGGCGCGCCCCCCGACGTCCTCCTCCTGGCGCGCGGCGGGGGGTCGCTCGAGGATCTCTGGGCGTTCAACGATGAACGGGTCGTGCGCGCCGTCGCAGCCTCGCCGATCCCGGTCGTCACGGGCGTCGGGCACGAGACCGACGTCACGCTCGCGGACTTCGCGGCCGATTTGCGGGCCCCAACCCCGTCGGCGGCGGCGGAGCTCGTGGTGCCGTCCCGTGCCGAGGCCGAGGCGGCGCTGCGCGCCGCCCGCACGCGCCTCGCGGCGGCCGCGACCCGGTCGATCGCCGGGCCGCGTGCCGCGCTCCTCGGGGAGCGGCGGGCACTCGAGCGCGTCCATCCGCTGGCCGTCGTCGCCGGCGAGCGCATCCGCGCCGGGGATCTGCTCGACCGCGCCCGCCGCGCGACGCTGGCGCTGACCTCGTCCGACCGCGGGCGTCTCGCCCGGGCCGCGGACCGCCTGCCGCTCCTGGCCGGCGGCCGGGTGGCCCGTGCGCGCGGCGAGCTCGCGTCGGCGTCCGCCGGGCTCGCCGCACTCTCGCCGTACGCGACGCTCGATCGCGGGTACGCGATCGTGCGCCGCGCCGACGGGCACGTGCTGCGATCCGCGGGCGAGACTGCGCCGGGCGAGGCGATCGACGTGCGGCTGGCACGCGGCGGGCTGGACGCGACGGTGACGCACGTGCGAGACTCGGCGTGATGGAGACGGGAGTGCGGCCCGATCCCGGGGCCGGGACGGGCACGGACGAGGAGTCGGGCACGACGCCGGGCGCCGGCACCACCGGGAACGGGATCGGCGGCCTGACCTTCGACGCCGCGATGGACGAGCTCGCCGATGTCGTGGCCAGGCTCGAGGCCGGCGGCCTGCAACTGGAGGCGTCGATCGCCCTGTACGAGCGCGGCGTGGCGCTCCACGCCCACTGCACGAGGCTCCTGGACGACGCCGAGCTCCGCATCCAGCGCCTGGTCGAGGATCCCGGGGGATCGCTGCGCGCGGTCGAGATGCCGACCGAGGGGCCGGACGACGGGGCGCCGTCGACCGGCTAGAATCCCGCGATGCCAGTCTCCCCGGAGGACGCCGTGTCGATCCTCGCGTCGCTGTCCGGGCCCCGTGACCTTCGCTCGCTCGACGAGGCCCAGCTCGAAACCCTGTGCGAGGAGATCCGCCACACCATCGTGCAGACGGTCGCGGTGACCGGGGGTCACCTCGGCAGCTCGCTCGGGGTCGTCGAGCTCACGGTCGCGCTCCACCGCCTGCTGGATTCGCCGCGCGACCGCATCGTCTGGGACACCGGGCACCAGGCGTACCCCCACAAGCTCCTCACCGGGCGCCTCGGGCGGTTCGGGACGCTGCGCCAGCTCGGTGGCATCGGCGGATTCCCGCGCCGCAGCGAGAGCGACCACGACGTGATGGACGGCGGCCATGCCGGCACCGCGCTCTCGATCGCCCAGGGCCTGGCCGCGGCGCGCGACCTGCGCGGCTCGCACGAGCGGATCGTGGCCGTCGTCGGCGATGCGGCCCTCATGAGCGGGCTCGCGCTGGAGGCCCTCAACGACATCGGCCACCGGCAGATGAACCTGCTCATCGTCCTCAACGACAACGAGATGAGCATCTCGCCCACGGTGGGCGCGCTCTCCAACTACCTCAGCGCGATCAAGCTGTCGGAGGCCTGGCAGACGACCAAGGCCGGCTACGACGCGGTGCTCGAACGGCTGCCGGTCGTCGGATCGGGCGCCGTGGAGCTGTCGCGGCGCGTGCGCAAGTCGGTGGTGAACTTCGCCCAGCAGCCCGGCCACCTCTTCGAGGACCTCGGGATCACGTACATCGGCGTGGTGCCCGGGCACGACCTCACCGCGCTCACGTCGACCTTCCGGCGCGCGCTGCGGCTCGAGGGCCCCGTCCTCGTCCACGTCCGGACGCACAAGGGACACGGCTACCAGCCGGCGGAGCTCGACCAGGTCGGGTTCCACGGCGCCGCGCTGCCGCCGATGGACGTGCCCGGCGTGACGACCGCGACGGCCGAGCCGGCATCCGAACCGGCTCCCGCCCCGCGCACGAACGGCGACGGGGACGCGACGCTCTCGGTGGCGCAGGCCGTCGCAGCGGCGCGGAAGCCGCGCTCGTACACCGCGGTGATGGCGGAAGAGCTCGTCGCCATCGCCGGCGCCGACCGGCGGGTCGTGGCGATCACGGCCGGGATGCCGACCGGCACGGGCCTCAACCGCTTCCAGGCCGCCTACCCCGAGCGCTTCTTCGACGTCGGGATCGCGGAGCCGCACGCCGTGACGCTGGCCACCGGCCTGGCCCTGGGCGGCCTGCGGCCGTTCGTCGCGGTCTACTCGACGTTCCTGCAGCGGGCCTTCGATCAGACCGTGCACGACGTGTGCCAGAACGACCAGCCGGTCGTGATCGGTGTCGATCGGGCGGGTCTCGTCGGCGAGGACGGGACGAGCCACCAGGGGATGTTCACGCTGCCCGCGCAACGGCAGCTCCCGAACCTGGTGATCGCCTCGCCCAGGGACGAGCAGGAGCTGCGGCGCCTGCTGCGGACGGCGTTCGCGCAGGACCATCCGTTCGCGCTCCACTACCCGCGGGATCCCGGGTTCGACCTGCCCGAGGCGCCCGCGACCGCCATCCCCGTCGGCGAGGGCGAGGTCCTGCGGGACGGCGAGGAGATCCTCTTCGTCGGCTTCGGGCCTATCGTCATGCGCGCCATGGCCGTCGCCGACGCGCTCGCCGCTGAGGGCTGGTCGGTCGGGGTGATCAACGCGCGGTTCGCGCGGCCGCTCGACGAGGGTCTGATCCACTCCCGCGCCCGGGGCGCCCGGCTGGTGGTCACGTTCGAGGAGAGCGTCGCGGCCGGCGGGTTCGGGTCGGCCGTCCTCGAGTCGATCGCGCGCGCCGGGATCGCGGACGCACGGCTGCGGGGCGTCCCGGTGCGGATCGTGGGAATTCCGGAGGGGCGCTTCGTCGACCACGGCGCGGTGGCCGACCTGCGCGAGACGCTCCGGCTGGACGTGCCGGGCCTGGAGGCCCAGGTGCGGGAGGCGATCGAGGCGCTGGGGCTCTCGCCGTCGCGCCCGCTCCTCCGGGCTCGCTCCGCCTGAGCCGCGTCCGGCTCGACCAGCTCGTCGTCGCCCGGGGGCTGGCCGACACCCGCTCGCGGGCGCAGGCCCTGCTGCTCGGCGGACGCGTGCGCGTGGGCAGCGGCGACGGGGCGCGCACGGACCGCAAGCCGGGAGACCTCGTGGACGAGGCGATGGAGCTGACCCTGGTGGGGCGCGCGCCCTACGTGTCGCGGGGAGGCGAGAAGCTGGCGGGTGCCCTCGACGCGTTCGGCGTGGACCCGGCCGGACGGGTCTGCCTGGACGTCGGCGCGTCGACCGGCGGGTTCACCGACTGTCTGTTGCAGCGCGGCGCGACGCGTGTCTATGCTCTGGACGTGGGTCGCGGCCAGCTCGCCCCGTCGCTCCGCGCGGATCCCCGCGTCGTCTCGATGGAACGGACGCACGCGCGACGACTCGACCCCGCGGATCCCGCCCACGCCGGGCTTCCCGAGCGCCCCTCGCTGGCCGTGATCGACGTCTCGTTCATCTCGCTGACCCGGCTGCTCGACGCGGTCGCGGGCGCGCTCGCACCCGGCGCGGAGATCGTCGCGCTCGTGAAGCCGCAGTTCGAGGCCGGCCCCCGGCTCGCGGCGGGCGGGGTCGTGCGCGATCCGGCGGTCCACCGCGCGGTGCTGGACCGCGTCCGGGCGTACGCCGGGTCGATCGGGCTGGCCGTGCGCGGCGAAACGGAGTCGCCGCTCCTCGGGCCCGCCGGCAACCGGGAGTTCTTCCTGCACCTCGCGGTGCCGGCATGACCGGCCTCCGCGCGGGCGACGCCTGATGCGCTTCGGATTCGCGTTCAACCCCACGATCCCCGCGGCGCTCGACCTGCGGGAGCGTGCCCGACGCTGGTGCGAGGAGGCCGGCGTCGAGCGCTGGGACGTCGCCGCGGCCGACCCGGAGCGGCTCATCGCGGGCCTCCCGGGCACCGACGTCCTCGTGGTGCTCGGCGGTGACGGGACGCTGCTGCAGGCGGCGCACGCCGTGGCCGCGGCCGAGGCCGACGTCCCGATCCTTGGGGTGAACCTGGGCAAGGTCGGGTTCCTGTCGAAGGCGGAGGCGCACGAGCTCGAGCGCGTGCTGTCGCGCGTGCTCGAGGGCGACTACGAGCTCGAGGACCGCATGGTGCTCGAGGCGCGGGTGCTCCCCGGCGGGCGCGAGACCGGGGCCCGCCCGTACGTGGCGCTCAACGACGCCGCGATCGTGCGGGCCCGCGAGGCGCGCGTGGTGCGGCTCGAGGTCAGCATCGACGGCTCGCACATGGCGACGTACGTCGCCGACGGCGTCATCGTCTCGACGCCGACCGGATCGACCGGCTACTCGTTCAGCGCCGGCGGCCCGATCCTGGACCCGACGAGCCGGAACCTCGTGGTGACGAGCGTGGCCGCGTACCTGAGCGCGGTCCGCTCCGTCGTGGTCGGCCCGCGGCACACGGTGCGCGTCCAGGTGCTGGCCGCGTTCGACGTCCTCGTGAGCATCGACGGGCACGAGGACGTCCTGCTCAACGTCGGGGACGTGGTGGAGGTGCGGGCTCGCCAGCGGCCGGTCCGCTTCGTCGAGCCGCGGGGGGCCCCGGCCTTCTGGGACCTCCTCCGCGAGAAGGCGCAGCTGCTCCCGTCGTGACGCTGCTCGAGCTCGACGTTCGCGACCTCGCCCTGATCGAGCATGTCCGCCTCGAGCCGGATCCGGGGTTCACCGTGATCACGGGCGAGACGGGCGCCGGCAAGTCGCTCCTGATCGATGCGCTCGCGCTGGTCCTGGGCGCCCGGGCGGATGCCGGGCTCGTCCGGACGG
>JAJYGK010000055.1 GCA_021790715.1 Chloroflexota bacterium | reverse complement strand
ACGAGAGCAGGCAGCCGGACGGGAGCAGGCAGCCGGACGGAAGCGGGCTGCCCGGGTCGTCTACGACGTCATCGACCTCTTCCTCGAGGGCAACGCGTACGCGACGATGCCGCGCCCGCTGCGGCGCCTCTACGCGGGCCGCGAGCTCGCCCTGGTCCGCCGGGCCGACGGCATCGCGACGGTGAACGAGGCGATCGCGGCCGAGCTGCGCCGTCGCTGGGGGCTGCGGCAGGATCCGGTCGTGGTGCGCAACTGCCCGCCCTGGTCGCCGCCGCCGGAAGCCAGGCCAGAGGAGCTGCGCCGGGCGAGCGGCCTGCCGCCGACGACCCGCCTCGTCCTGTTCCTCGGCATCCTCGGCGCGGATCGCGGCCTGCTGGAATCGGGCGAGGCCGTGCGGCGGCTCCCGGACGCCGCCTTCGTCGCCATGGGCTTCGGCCCGTGGTTCGAACGCCTGCGCGCGAGAGACGCGGATCCCGCGTTCGCCGGGCGGCACGTCACCCTGCCGCCGGTCCACCCGGACGAGGTGCCGCGCTGGGCGGCCGGCGCCGACGCGGTGCTGATCGCGGTCCCGGGCGACTCCCTCAACCAGCGGCTCTCGACCCCGAACAAGTTCTGGGAGGGGCTGACGGCGGGCGTGCCGCTCGTGGTGGGGCGCGACCTCCGGGTCATGCGCGGGATCGTGGAGGCGGACGACCTGGGCGCCGTCGCGGATCCGGCCGATCCCGACGACCTCGCCCGTGCGCTGCGCCGGGTGCTGGACGCGCCGCCGGAGGCGCGTGCGGCGCGCCGGGAGCGGGCGCTCGCGCTGTACCGCGACCGCTACCGCTGGGACGTGCAGGTCCGGCCGCTGCTCGAACTGGCCGAACGGCTCGTCCCCCGCCCGGCAGAGCGGTAGGCGGCCCGACCCGCTCGGGACGGACGGCGGCGATCGCGTCATCCTGTACCGTGCGGCTGCCGGGTGCCGGGCCGCGGTCGGGTGCCGTATCACGGTCGGGGGCCGTGCCACGGCCGGGGTGCGGCGCAGCGGTCGGGGCGGACGGACGAG
The DNA here is from genome assembly GCA_021790715.1 of Chloroflexota bacterium. Taxonomy (GTDB): domain Bacteria; phylum Chloroflexota; class Limnocylindria; order Limnocylindrales; family CSP1-4; genus JAJYNJ01. The sequence continues at coordinate 5,272 of JAJYGK010000055.1, read as the reverse complement.
CCGGCGACTCGCCCGGACGGGACCGGCGACCGGCGGCGAAGCGACGGAACGACGAAGAGCTGAGGGGTGCTGCCGGGCCATGATCGACGCGATGCTGGCGGAGGCCGAGAGCCGGTACGGGCTCCGGCTCGCCGATGGGCTCCAGGTCGTCGGGGCATCCGCGCTGGCGGGACGTGCGTTCGACCCGTCGTGGCCGCTGCTGGTGCTCGCCGACGATCCGACGGCCGGGCCGTCGGACGCGCGCGACACGGTGGCCGATCGGGATGCGGGCGAACCGGCGGCCGGCGACGATGGATCGGACGGATTCCGGCCCACCGTCCTCCCCGGGCGCGGCGCGCACGGGGCCTCGTCCGTCGACGTCATCGCCGCGCTCTACCCGGCCGGGCACCCGGTCCTCGGCCTCGCCGGTGCGGCCGACACGACCGTCGGGTCGCTCGATCCCGCGGCCCTCGCCGGCGGGGCGCACCTGCTGCCGGCCCTCGACCCGCTCGCGAACGTCGCCAGCCCGCACGGGCTCCCCTGGATCACCGCGCGGTTGCGGGCGCCGGGAGGGTGCCCGTGGGATCGCGAGCAGGACCACCAGTCGCTGCGGCCGTTCCTCATCGAGGAGGCGTACGAGGTCTACGACGCGCTCGAGCACGGCGCGTCGGAGTCGCTTGCCGAGGAGCTCGGCGACCTGCTCCTCCAGATCGTGCTGCACGCGCAGCTCGGCGCCGAGGAGGGGCTCTTCGACCTCGACGACGTGTACCGCCACATCGGCGCCAAGATCGTGCGGCGGCACCCGCACGTGTTCGGCGACGCGGAGGCGCGCACCGCGACCGACGTGATCCAGAACTGGGAGCGCATCAAGGCCGCCGAGCGTGCCGAGCGCGCGGCCTCGACGGCGGCGACGGCGGAGACGGACGCCGGCGCTGCGTCAGGCGAGGCTGCCCCGGACGGATCCCCCGATCGGCCCGGCACGACGGCGGCGCGCGAGGTGCCCACGCTCCCGGCCGCCTTCGCCGGGCTCGCGCGGTCGCTGCCGGCCCTCGCCTACTCGCGCGAGATGCAGGAGCGCGCCGCCGCGCTCGGCTACGACTGGCCCGACGTGGAGGGCGTCATCGAGAAGCTCGAGGAGGAGGCGGTCGAGCTGCTCGAGGCGCAGGACGACGCGCACCGGGCCGAGGAGTTCGGGGACCTCCTGCTCGTGCTCGTGAACCTCGGCCGGAAGCTCGGGATCGACGCCGAATCGGCTCTGCGCGCCGGGAATGCCAAGTTTGCGCGACGATTCGCGCTGGTCGAGCGGTTCGCGCAGGAGCGCGGCCGGGCCCTCGACGCGATGACGTTCGAAGAGCTCGACGAGCTCTGGGACCAGGCGAAGGCCGTCGAGCGATCGGCGGGGCCGGGCGCGGGCAACGGACGCTCGGGGACGGAGGAGGATTCATGAGCATCGGCGCGGCACCCCAGCGGCACGACGGACGGCTTCCGGGCCAGCTGCGCCCGGTCTCGATCGAGATCGGCGTCCAGAAGTGGGCGGAGGGGTCGTGCCTGATCCGCGTCGGCGACACGCACGTCCTCTGCGCCGCCACCGTCGAGGAGCGCACTGCGCCGCACCTGCGGGGCAAGGGCCTCGGCTGGGTGACGGCCGAGTACTCGATGCTGCCGCGCGCCACCTCGGAGCGCACGCCGCGCGAGGCGGTCCGAGGCAGGCAGGGCGGACGGACGCAGGAGATCCAGCGGCTGATCGGGCGGTCGCTCCGGGGCGTCGTGGACCTGGCCAGGCTCGGCGAGCGGAGCATCTCGATCGACTGCGACGTGCTCCAGGCCGACGGCGGCACGCGCACGGCGTCGATCACGGGGGGCTACGTCGCGCTGGCGCTGGCCCTGCGGAGCGCGGGGCGCGAGGCGGCGATGACCAGCCGGGTCGCCGCAGTCAGCGTCGGCATCGTGGAGGGACGCCCGGTGCTCGACCTCGACTACGAGGAGGACTCGAGCGCAGAGGTCGACTTCAACGTGGTGGGCACGGACGCCGGCACGTACGTCGAGCTGCAGGGTACGGCGGAGGGCAAGCCGTTCGATCGTGCCTCGATGGCGACGCTGCTCGCGCTGGCGGACGAGGGGCTGCGCACGCTCTTCGAGGCCCAGGCGGAGGCGCTCGCCCGGGCGCGCCGGTGAGCGGCGAAGCCGGCATGCCCGCCGGGGACGCCCCGTCCGGCGCAGGCGCGGTGCCGCCGTCGGTCGGTGCGGAGGCCGCCGCCGGCGACGGTGCCACCGACGGCGCCGGCCGCCGCGTGCTCGTGGTCGCGACGCGCTCGAGGCACAAGCTCGGCGAGTTGCGGGACCTGCTCGACCTGCCGCACACCCGGCTGCTCTCCCTCGACGACATCGGCGTGACCGACGAGGCGCCGGAGGACGGCGCGACCTTCGACGAGAACGCGACGTTCAAGGCGCGCTTCTATGCGGAGCGGACTGGCCTGCCGACCCTCGCCGACGACTCGGGGCTGGAGGTCGACGCGCTCGGCGGGCGGCCCGGCGTCCACACCCGTCGCTATGCAGGTCCGGAAGCGACCGACGAGGAGAACAACGTCAAGCTGCTGGGCGCCCTGGAGGGCCTGCCGCCGGACCGACGGACCGCCCGGTACCGCTGCGTGCTGGCGCTGGTCGATCCGGGGGCCGACGGTGAGGCGTCCGGGTCGCAGCGGGGCGAGGCGGCCGGCCGGACCGCGCGCGCGTCGGCGGCCGAGCCCGTCCCGGTCGTCGTGCGCCGGGGGACGTTCGAGGGCCGCATCGCGCAGGGGCCGCGAGGGACCAACGGCTTCGGCTACGACCCGATCTTCGAGCCGGCGTGGGAGGAGCCCGGCGGGCGCACCGTCGGGCTGTACGCGGCCGAGGAGAAGAACCGCGTCTCCCATCGGGCCGCCGCGGCGCGCGAGATGCGCCGGGTGCTCGTGGACCGGGGATTTTGAGCGCCGAGATCGTCCTCGTCATCGTCACCGCGTTCGTCGCGGCGACGCTCGCGGCGGTCGCCGGGTTCGGCGGAGCCGCCGTCCTGCTGCCCGTGCTGGTCGCGGCCTTCGGGGTCCGTGACGCGATCCCGATCCTGACCGTCGCCCAGCTGATCGGGAACGCCAGCCGCGTCTGGTTCAACCGGCACGAGCTCGACCTGCGCGTGGTCGGCTGGTTCGCGATCGGGGCCGTGCCGCTGGCGTTCGTCGGGGGCCTCCTGTTCGCCGCCGCGCCGCTGTCCCCGCTGACGCGCCTGCTCGGCGTGTTCCTGCTGCTCACCGTGGCGTGGCGCCACCTGCGGCCCGGCCCGCCGCGCCGGCCCCCGCTGCGGGGATTCGTCCTGGTCGGCGCCGTCTTCAGTTTCCTGTCGGCGCTCCTGGGCAGCGTCGGGCCGCTGATGGCGCCGTTCTTCCTCGCCTACGGCCTGGTGAAGGGCTCGTACATCGGGACCGAGGCGCTCGCCACCGTCGTGATGCACGTCACCAAGCTGGTCGCGTACGGCCAGGCGTCCGTGCTCACGCTCCGCTCGCTGGAGATCGGCATCGCCCTCGGGCCGATCATGATCGTCGGGTCGGCCCTCGGGAAGCGCATCGTCGATCGCCTGCCGGAACGCGCGTTCGTGGCGATCATCGAGGGCGTGCTGGTCGTCGCCGGGGCGGCGTTCCTGCTGGGCGGGTGATCGCGGCGCTCGGGGCGCGTGATCGCGGCCCTGGGCCGGCGAGGCCGGTGCCCCGGCCGGCTGGTGAGCCCGGCGCCTCAGGCCGAGGCGGGAGCCGGCACGGGCGGCCGGCCGCCGAAGAGCCGCAGCCGGCGCGCGGCGAAGTACCCCACCAGGACCGGCAGCCAGACGGTGAGCACCCGGTAGGCGAACGTCACGAGGATCGCCGTCGTGGCGTCGACCCCGAGGCCGACGAACGTGAGGGCCATCGCCCCCTCCACGGCCCCGATGCCGTCCGGCACGATCGCCACCACGAAGAAGACGATGCTCGCGCCGAGCCCGGCGAGCACCACGGTCGGATCGGCCGGGCGTCCGAGGGCGAGGAACAGGGCGAAGAGGCCGACGCCGCTGACGATCTGCCGCAGGCCGCTGTAGGCGGCGGCCAGGGCGACGTCGCGACGGTGGTGCGGGATCGCGGCCGCGGCCGCGGCGAACTGCTCCGCCTGGCGCTGCACCCACGCCGCCGAGAGCACCTCCGGCCGGCGGAACGCTCGGCCGACGGCGTTGACCGCGGCGCGCGCGGGGGTCAGGACCCAGGCGACCGCCGTCGGATGGCGCCCCGAGAGCCCGAGCCCCACGATCAGGAAGGCGACGAAACCGGCATACAGCGCGATCCCGGCAACGTCGTACGGCTGCAGCCTGCCGCGCACGGCGAGGACCGCGGCACCGAATGCGATCACGGGGAGCGCGACGGTGAGGTCGATGGCGGTGACGGCGATCGTCCCGGCGGCTGCCCGTGCCCCTGACTGCCCCCGCGAATCCGCGTCGTCCACGAAGACGGCCATCGACGATGCGCCCGCCAGTGGGACGACGGTCTTGACGAAGATCGACGCGAACAGGACGGACACCATGCGGCGCGCGCCGGCCGGCACGCCCACCGCGTGGAACGCGTGGCGATACATCGCGCCGAACAGCCCGAACATGACGAGCTGCGCGCCGACGGCGACCGCGAGCCAGCCCCACCTGAGGTCGGCCAGGCGCAGACCCACCGCGGCCGGCGAGGTGACCTGGGACGCCGCGTACACCACGACCACGAGGAACAGGGCGGTGATGAGCCACTGCCCGCGCGCGATCCCGCGCCTCGCCACGGAGACGGCCGAACGGCGCGGTACGGCCACGGCGATCGCCGGTTCATCGGGGGTCGGGGCGGGCGCAACCGGCTGTCGGGACGCGTCGGACTCGGGATGCATCGGCCTCAACCGTACGGGTCGTCGTCGGTGCCGGGCAACCGGCCCCCGTTGTGTTCCGGAATCGATTCCGTTACCAACCGGGTCGGTGGGTCCGATCGGGGACTGGACGCCGGCGATGTGCTCGGCACTGCCGGTCGGATGCCGGGACGCCCGGACCCGTCCCTACCGTAGCCGATCCGGTGCGGTTCGCGTGCGCCGGGCCCGTCGATGCCCCTCCCCACTCGATCCGCCTGTCCGTCACCGACGGAATGTGGGATAGTCTCGCCGGAACGGGGTGTGGCGCAACGGTAGCGCACGTGCTTTGGGAGCACGAGGTTGCGGGTTCGAGCCCCGCCGCCCCGACCACACAGCCCCCTTTGATGGCCGCGGCGGATCTTGT
>JAJYGK010000136.1 GCA_021790715.1 Chloroflexota bacterium | reverse complement strand
CGCGGGTCGCTCGCCGAGCGACCGCAGGTGGGCCGTCGTGCACACGACGAATCCGCCGGCGAACCGTGGTGAGCGCGGGCTGATGCGCTTCGGCTTCGCCATCACGACCGGCGATCCGACGGCGTCCGCGCGGCTGGCACACGAGGCGGAGGAGGCGGGCTGGGACGGGGCGTTCACGTTCGACGCCATCGCGATCCCGGGAATCGAGCTCTACGATCCCTGGGTGGTCCTCGCCGCCATGGCGATGACCACGCGGCGGATCCGGATCGGCGCGATCGTGACGCCACCGGCGCGCCGGCGGCCGTGGAAGCTCGCGCGGGAGGCGATGACGGTCGACCGACTGTGCGGCGGCCGGCTGGTCCTGCCCGTCGGCCTGGGCGCCCTCGACGACGCGGGGTTCGGTGGCGTGGGCGAGCCGACGGACGCCCGGACGCGGGCGGAACTGCTGGACGAGTCTCTGGCGATCCTGCAGGGCCTGTGGAGCGGCCAGCCGTTCGCGTTCGAGGGCCGGCACTACCGGTTCCCGGCGATGACGTTCCTGCCTTCGCCGGCGCAGCGGCCGCGCATCCCGGTCTGGGTCGTGGGCGCCTGGCCGAGCGAGCGCTCGATGCGACGCTGCCTGCGCTGGGACGGGATCCTCCCGCAGCCGCTCGCGGCCGGCGGGGCCCCGGCCGAGCTCACGCCCGGCATCGTCCGGGAGATCAGTGCGTGGACCGCGCGCGAGCGGCCGGACGACGCGGGGCCGTTCGACGTCGTCGTGCAGGGGACGTCGCCCGCGGATGCGCGCGAGGCCGGCGCGACGGTCCGTCCCTGGGCCGACGCGGGCGCGACGTGGTGGATCGAGGCCGCGTGGCAGGGAGCGACCGTCGACTCGCTGCGGGCGCGGATCAGCGCGGGTCCGCCTCGCCCGTAGCGGAGAGCACGGCGCCCAGCTGTCCCAGCACGCGGGCGGTCGCCCCCCAGACCCGGTAGCCCGCGACGCCATACGCGCCGTACCGGAGGCGGCGCCCGCCGCGCACCTCCTCGACGATCTCGATCGTCTCGTCGGACAGGAAGGCTGCGACCGGGACCTCGAGGACGGCCGAGACCTCGCGTGCGTCGCCCTCGAGGTGGGGCCGGCGCTGCGCCACGGCCACGATCGGGTGGAGCAGGAACCCGGAGACGCGGACGTCGACGGGCCCGAGCTCGCCGATCACGCGGAGGCCGCACTGCTCCTCGTCGATGCCGACCTCCTCGCGTGCCTCGCGGACGGCGGCCGCGGCGATCGACGGGTCGTCCGGCTCCACGGCGCCGCCCGGGAAGCTGATCTCGCCGGCGTGGCGCAGGTCGCCCGCCGGACGCTCCATCAGCACGGTCCAGGCCTCGCCATCGGGTCCGGGGAAGAGGAGCACGAGCACCGCGGCGACACGGCTCGCGCCCGTCGGCTCGACGGGCACCGCGCGGCCGCCGACGAGCACGAACGGCTGCAGCGCGGCCGGCGGCTCCGGCAGGGGATCGGGGAGTCTCTCGAGCCGCCGGACGGCATCCTCGAACCGCATGCGGCCGATGGTACGGGAACGCCCGGCTTCGGCTCGTCCGGGCGAGGGTGTCGCCGAGCCGGTAGGGCTGCTTCGGGCGGCCGACGCGCGCAGAGCGAGGCGGCTCACCGGCCCGCGCTCGCCCTCACTGGATGATCGGCCCGCCGTCGCGCTTCCGGCCCGTGCCGGCGAGCGTCTCCTCGACGATGTCGCGCGGAGGCCCCACGGGTGAAGGCACGCCGCGTGCGTCCCGGCGCCCGGTGGACGCCACGATCTCGCCCCCCGACCGGAACAGCACGGTGCCGCTCGCCTGGTCGGCCTCGACCGTGATCGTGGCGCCGGGCTGGAAGCGGCCCTCGAGCATCGCCCTGGCGAGCGGGTTCTCGATCATCCGCTGCACCGCGCGCTTCAGCGGACGCGCGCCGAATGCGGGATCGTGGCCCCCCGCCGCGATCAGCGCTCGCGCGGAGGGCGCGAGCTCGATCGTCAGGTCGACGTCGGCCAGCCGGCGCTGCAGGTCGGCCACCAGCAGGTCGACGATGGCGGCCAGGTCGGCGTCGGACAGCGCATGGAAGACGATGATCTCGTCGATCCGGTTGAGGAACTCGGGCCGGAACGTCTGGCGAAGCGCGTCCATGACCTGGCGCTGCATCGCGTCGTACGCCTGCTCGTCGGTCCGGCCGGATCCTTCGGTCCGGGCGGCGAACGGCGCGATGAACTGGCTCCCGACGTTGCTCGTCATGATCACGACGGTGTCCTTGAAGTTCACCGTGCGGCCCTGACCGTCCGTCAGGCGCCCGTCGTCGAGCACCTGGAGCAGCACGTTGAAGACGTCCGGGTGCGCCTTCTCGATCTCGTCGAGCAGGATCACCTGGTACGGGCGGCGCCGGACCGCCTCGGTGAGCTGGCCGCCCTCCTCGTACCCGACGTACCCGGGCGGCGCACCGATGAGCCGGCTCACGGCGTACTTCTCCATGTACTCGCTCATGTCGATGCGGGTCATGGCCTGCTCGTCGTCGAACAGGAACTGCGCGAGCGCGCGGGCGAGCTCGGTCTTCCCGACGCCCGTGGGGCCGAGGAAGATGAACGACCCGATCGGCCTGCGTGGGTCCTTGAGGCCGGCGCGCGCGCGCCGGACGGCGTCGGACACCGCTTCGATCGCCTCGTCCTGGCCGATGACCCGCTCGTGCAGCCGGTCCTCCATGTGGACGAGCTTGGCCTGCTCGCCCTCCATGAGGCGCGTGACCGGGATCCCGGTCCACTGGCTGACGATCTCCGCGATGTCGTCGGCGTCGACCTCTTCCTTGAGGAGCCGGCTCGCCCCGTCGAGGGCCGCCAGCGCGGCCTCCTGCTGCTCGAGCTGGTGCTGCAGCTCGACCTGCCGGCCGTAGCGCAGCTCGGCCGCGCGGCCGTAGTCGGCCGCCCGCTCGGCCGCCTCGATCTCGTGCTGCAGGCCCTCCATCGCGGCCTTCGTCTGGCGCAGCCCGCTGATGGCCGATTTCTCGGTCTCCCAGCGCTGCTTCAGCGCGCCGGCCTGCTCGCCGATCTCGGCCAGCTCCCGCTCGAGCGCCTCGAGGCGGGCCTTCGACGCCTCGTCGGACTCCTTGCGCAGCGCCTCGCGCTCGATCTCGAGCTGGATCCGCCGCCGCTCGAGCTCGTCGAGCTCGACGGGCATCGAGTCGATCTCCATGCGCAGCCGGCTCGCCGCCTCGTCGACGAGGTCGATCGCCTTGTCCGGCATGAAGCGGCCGCTGATGTAGCGGTGCGAGAGGACGGCCGCCGCGACGAGCGCCGAGTCCTTGATCCGGACGCCGTGGTGCACCTCGTACCGCTCGCGCAGGCCGCGCAGGATCGAGATCGTCTCCTCGACCGTCGGCTCGTCGACGTAGACCGGCTGGAACCGCCGCTCGAGCGCGGCGTCCTTCTCGATGTGCTGGCGGTACTCGTCGAGCGTCGTCGCGCCGATCGCGTGGAGCTCGCCGCGCGCCAGCATCGGCTTCAGCAGGTTCGAGGCGTCCATCGCGCCCTCGGCCGCGCCCGCGCCGACGACCGTGTGGAGCTCGTCGATGAACAGGATGATCTGCCCCGCGCTCTCGGTGATCTCCTTGAGCACGGCCTTCAGGCGTTCCTCGAACTCGCCGCGGTACTTCGCCCCGGCGATGAGCGCGCCCATGTCGAGTGCCACGACCCGCTTGTCCTTGAGCGTCTCCGGGACGTCGCCCCGCACGATGCGCTGGGCGAGGCCCTCCACGATCGCGGTCTTGCCCACGCCGGGCTCGCCGATCAGGACCGGGTTGTTCTTGGTCCGCCGGCTGAGCACCTGGATGACGCGCCGGATCTCCTCGTCGCGGCCGACGACCGGGTCGAGCTTGCCCTCGCGGGCCACCGCGGTCAGGTCGCGCCCGTACTTCTCGAGCGCCTGGTAGGTCGACTCCGGGCTCTGGGACGTCACGCGCTGGCTGCCGCGGACGCTCGCGAGCGCCTTGAGCAGCGCCTCGTGGTTCGCGCCGTGGTGGTCGAGGATCCGCTGGGCCTCCCCGCCCCCCTGCGACGCGGCCAGGAGCAGGTGCTCGGTCGAGACGTACTCGTCGTGCAGCCGCTTCGCCTCGTCCTCGGCACGTTCGAGCATGTCGCGGGCTCGCGGGTCGAGCGAGAGCGAGCCGCCCTGGATGCGCGCCCGCCGCGCCAGCGCGGCGGCCAGCTCGGTCCGGATCGCGGCCGGGTCGGCGTTCATCCGCCGCAGCGTCGCCGACGGAATGCCCTCCTCGTCCTCGAGGAGCGCGGCGAGCAGGTGCTCGACGTCGAGCACCGGGCTCTGCTGGTCGGTGGCCAGCCGCTGGGCGTCCAGGATGGCCTGCTGGGCCTTCTCCGTGTACCGGTCGGGTTTCATCGTCGGTTGCCTGTCCTTATCGCGCGGATCGTGGTGGTCGTGCTGAGCGTGGTCTCCCTCCCCGGTGCCTCGCGGTGGAGGTGGAGCGGCCGGATGGGGGTGGCGGAGCCGGGCGCCCGCAGGGAAGGGGGCTCACGGGGAGGCCGGTCGACCGTCCGCCGGCGATCGGCCGCCTGCCGACGGTCGCTCACCCGGCGACGATCGCTGACCCGCCGGCGATCGGCCGCCTGCCGCGGCGTCGGCCGTCTCGCGGCCCCCGTTCGTTCCGTGTTCCCCGTTCGGGTCGCGCTCGGCGGCGTCGAGGAACTGCGCCGCAAGGTCGCGGGCCCGCTCGTCCAGCCCGGTCGGGAGCAGCACGCGGACTCGTGCGAACAGGTCCCCCCGTCCCTCGGCGCGGAAGCGGGGCAGCCCCTGCCCTGCCAGCCGGAAGGTGCGTCCGTTCTGCGTGCCGGACGGGATGCGCAGCAGCAGCCTCGTCCCGGCGAGCGTCTGGACCGGCGTCTCGCCGCCCAGCAGCGCGTCCCGGAGCGGGACCTGGACCTCGCGCGTGAGATCGGCACCGCTGCGCTCGAAGACCGGGTGCGGCAGGACCTTCACGCGCACGTAGACGTCGCCGGCGCCGGGCCCGCTGCCCGCCCTGCCGCTGAGGCGGATGCGCTGCCCGTCCGTGACTCCCGCCGGGATGCGCACCTCGAAGCGGTGATCGCCGACCTGGAGGAGACGGGTGGTGCCGTGGAAGACCTCTTCGAGCGTGATCTCGGTCTCCGCCTCGACGTCGCGCTGGCGCGCGCCGCGCCCGCGGCTCCCCTGCGGCGCCCCGCCCTCGAACGCGTCGAACCCGAGGCCCGACAGCACGTCGTCGTAGTCGGCCGGCTGGGTTGCCTGCCGGGCGCCACCGAACCGGCCGCGCCTGCCGCCGGCGCTCGTGGACGAAGCCCGCCCCGTGCCGGGTGCCGCCCCGCCGAAGAAGGTGCGGAAGAAGTCGCTGAATCCGGAGAGGTCCTCGGCGTTGCCGTGGTACTCGAAGCGGATGCCGCCGGGCCCCGTCCCGGCGCCCCCGCTGCCGCCCGCATAGGAGCGCCGCACGAAGTCGGCGAACGGGTTGGCGCCGCCCGCGCCCGCGCCGCCGGTCTGCTGGTAGGCGGCCCAGTCGGCGCCCAGCGTGTCGTAGGCCCGGCGCTTCTCGGGATCGCCGAGGACGGCGTTCGCCTCGTTGATCTCCTTGAAGCGGCGCTCGGCCTCGGCGTTCCCCTTGTTCACGTCCGGGTGGTGCTGCCGGGCGAGCTTGCGGTAGGCCTTCTTGATGTCGGCCTGGCTCGCCGTCCGCGGCACTCCCAGGATCGCGTAGTAGTCCTTGTAGTCCATCAGTCCATGCCGGTCGGCGTCCGGCGCCCGGAGGCGCCGGACGCCCCGCGCTCAGTGTTCGATGCCTCCCACGACCGCCGGTGCCGGCGGGAACGTGGTCCGCCCCGCCGCGGCCTCGGACAGCCCGGGCTCCTTCTCGGCTGCCGGCTCGGGCGGCGAGGCGGGAAGCGCGGTGGGGCGCGCCCGCAGCGCCGCGTCGAGCACCTGGTCCATCGTCTCGACGAGGACCAGGTTCATCTGCTTGCGGATCTCCTCCGGGATGTCGCGGAGGTCCTTCTCGTTGCGCTTCGGCAGGATCACGGTGCTCGCCCCCGCGAGGTGCGCGGCGAGGATCTTGCTCTTCAGCCCGCCGATCGGGAGGACCCGGCCCCGCAGGGTGATCTCGCCGGTCATCGCGACGTCCTTGCGGACGGGGATGCCCGTCAGCGCGGAGACGATCGCCGTCGCCATCGTGATCCCGGCGGACGGCCCGTCCTTCGGGATGGCGCCGGCCGGCACGTGGATGTGCAGCGTGTTCTTCTCGAACACCTCGCGCTGGATCCCCAGGTCGCGGGCATGCGCCCGCGTCCA
>JAJYGK010000199.1 GCA_021790715.1 Chloroflexota bacterium | reverse complement strand
GCGCGCCGGGACGGCGCGTGGTCGACGCGATTCGAGCACCAGAGCCTGCCGGACGACGAGATTCGAAAGCGTCCGACGAAACGCACGTCTCCAGCCTCCCGCGGACGTGCGTAGTCGACGTCCGACAAGTATCTGGCAGGAACGAGAGTCGCGCGGGCACCGGCTGCCGCCCGCGGCCGGCTGCCGCGCGCAGGCGGTGCTGCCGCGCGCGGACGGTGCCGCTCGCGCGGGCGGTGATGCTCCCGCGGGCGTGTGCCGCGCGCGGACGGTGCCGCTCGCGCGGACGGTGCCGCTCGCGCGGACGGTGCCGCTCGCGCGGACGACTCGCGGGACACCGGCCGTCGCCCGCCGCCGATCCCCTATTCCAGCGGCTCCCCCGCCCCGCTCTCCACGAGCTCGCGCAGGGCGGCGATCGCCCCCTCCTCGTCCTCACCCTCGGCCGTGACCCGGATCAGGTGCCCCCTGGACACGCCGCTGGCAAGCAGGGTCAGGATGCTCTTCGCGTTCGCCGGCGTCGTCCCGCGCGTCACGTTCTCGACGGTGATCTTCGAGCGGAACCCGCTCGCCGTCTTCACGAAGAGCGCTGCCGGTCGCGCATGGAGCCCGGTCGGGTTCCGGATCAGGAGCTCGGCGGTCTGCACGGGGTTGCCTCCATCTGCTCGCGACATTGTCGTGCACCTGCGCCCGCGCGTTGTTGCGCGTTTGTGCGCATAACTGCTTGACATCTGCGCACACAACGCTACTATGCGCAATAGCGCGCGTCAATACGCAGATCGGTTGCGCAGATGCGCGCAGAGCTGGCAGCAGGAGGAGCAGACATGCTGGCCGCGGAACGCCGCCACCGGATCCTGGACGTGCTCGCGAGCGACGAGCGCGCCGAGGTGCCCGATCTCGCGCGGCGCTTCGACGTCTCCGAGTCGACCATCCGGCGCGACCTGCAGCTCCTCTCGCAGGACGGTGCCGTGGAGCGCACGCGCGGCGGCGCGGTCCCGGCGACCCGCTACGAACCGTCGTTCGTGGACAAGGAGGGGGCGAACAGGCAGCAGAAGCAGGCGATCGCGCGTGCCGCGGCCGCCATCGTCGAACCGGGCCAGACGGTCTTCCTCGACGCCGGCACCACGACCCTCGAGCTGGCGCGGGCCCTGCGGGGCCGGTCGGACGTCACCGTCGCCACGAATTCCGTCCCCATCGCCGTGGAGCTCGGGGGGCGGGTCCGGCTCGTCCTGACCGGGGGCACCGTCCGCGAATCCACGCTCGCGCTGATCGGGCCGCTCGCCGAGCGGTCGATCGAGCAGATGCACGTCGACATCGCGTTCGTCGGCATGAACGGCGTCTCGGCCTCCGCCGGTTTCACGACCCCGACGTGGGAGGAGGCCGCGACGAAGGCCCGCATGATCGCCGCCGCCCGGGTCGCGGTCGTGCTGGCGGACAGTTCCAAGCTCGGCGCCGTGACGTTCGCCCGGGTCGCCGGTCTCGACGAGGTCGACCTGCTCATCACGGACGATGGCGCGCCGGCCTCGGAGGTCGAGGCCCTGCGCACGGGCGGGCTGCGCGTGGACGTCGCGTCCACGGCACAGCCGGTCGCCCAGATCGCGTAGGAGGGCGACGTGCGCACGATCGTGACCGTCACGCTGAACCCGGCCATCGATCGCACGGTGTGGCTGGACGGCGGCCTCGTCCCGGGCACCACGCACCGCACGGCGGACACGCGCGCGCGGATCGGCGGCAAGGGCATCAACGTGGCCCGCACGGCGGCCCGCCTGGGCGCCCCGGTCGTCGCGCTGGGGATCTCCGGCGAGGAACAGGCAGCCGGCATCGAACGGCACCTGCATGCCGCCGGGATCGAGCCCCGGTTCCGCGCGACCGCGGGCGAGACGCGGACGAACCTCAAGATCATCGAGCGCCCGGACGGCCGCATGACCGAGATCAACGGCAGCGGACCCGAGGTCGACGCGCGGCTCATCGAGCAGGTGGAGGGCGATCTGCTCGACGTCGCCACCCGCAAGCGCGCCGCGGTCGTCGTCCTCGCCGGCAGTCTCCCCCTCGGCGTCTCCCCGGACGTGTACGCGCGATGGGTGGCGCGGCTGCGCGACGCACTCGGCGCGGCCGAGACGGGCGGGCCGGCGGTGCTCGTCGACGCCAGCGACGCCGCGCTCGAGTGTGCGGTCGACGCACGTCCGTTCGCGATCAAGCCGAACCGCGTCGAGGCGGAGGCGCTGCTCGGGCGGCCCATCGACTCCGACGAGCACGCCGAGCAGGCAGCCCGCGCGCTCGTCCGCCGGGGCCCGCTCGGCGTGCTGCTCTCGCTGGGATCGCGCGGTGCCATCGCGGCGTGGGACGGCGCGGCGGAGCGGATCCCCGCACGGCCGCTCGCCTCGTTCCCCGGACGGCTCGTCACCACGGTCGGAGCCGGAGACGCGATGGTCGCCCGGCTGGCGGTCGACCTCGCCGCGCGGGACGGCGCTCCCGTCCCCACGACAGCGGAGTTCATCTCGATGTGCCGGCACGCCGTGGACGAGGCGGCCGGACAGATCAGCGCAGGAGAGTGACGCCATGGCCGAAGCGACCGGTATCCAGGACCTCGTCGACCCCGGCGCGATCGTGCTGGGGCTCGCGTCCGCCGACCGCGATGCCGCCATCCTCGAGCTCGCGGGACGGCTTGCCGCGGCGGGGCGGGTCGACGATCCCGCCGCCGTCACGACCGCGGCGCTCGAGCGCGAGGCGCTGGGCAGCACGAACATCGGGCTCGGTGTCGCGATCCCCCACGCGAAGAGCGCACACGTGCTGCAGGCGGCGATCGCGTTCGGCCGGCGGACCGATGGCGTGCGCTGGCCCGGCGAGGCGGTCGCCGATGCCGGGGGCGACGGGGCGGACGACGAGAGGGAGGTGCACTCCGTCGACCTCGTCTTCCTGATCGCGAGCCCCGAGCACGCGAGCGACGACCACCTCCGCATGCTCGCCGCCCTGGCTCGGGCCCTGATGCACGACGACTTCCGCGCGGCGCTTCGCGAATCGCGGACCCCGGCCGACGTGCTCGCCCTGCTGTCGCAGCGGCTGCAGGCCGGCTCGTAGCGCCCCAACGACCGACACGCACACGATGAGCGAGGAGGCTCACACGATGGCGGTTCGACGACTGGTCGCGATCACGTCCTGTCCGACGGGGATCGCCCACACGTACATGGCGGCCGAGGCCCTCGCGAAGGCGGCGGCGGACGCGGGCCTGGTCATCAAGGTCGAGACCCAGGGCAGCATCGGCGCCGAGAACCAGATCAGCCCCGAGGAGGCGGCCGCCGCCGACGCCGTGATCATCTCGGCGGACACGACCGTCGCCGAGGACCGTTTCGCGGGCAAGCCGATCGTGCACTCGGGCACCGGCGAGGCGATCCGCAACGCCGCGGGGCTCATCGCGCAGGCGATCGCACTGGCGGATGCGTCGGCGGCAGCGGCCACGCCGGCTCCGGCGGCTGCGGGCGCCGCCGCGGCACCGGCGTCCGGTACGCCGACGGACGGAACCGACTACGTCGCACAGGTCGCGGCGGCCAAGGCCGCCCGCAAGTCCGGGCAGCAGGGGCCGTATCGGCACCTCATGAGCGGTGTCTCGTTCATGATCCCGTTCGTCGTCGCGGGCGGCATTCTCATCGCGCTCTCGTTCGCGTTCGGGATCCACGCGTACGAGCAGCAGGGCACGCTCGCCGCGGCGCTGTACCAGATCGGCGCGCAGAACGCCTTCGCGCTGTTCGTGCCGATACTCGCCGGCTACATCGCGTTCTCCATCGCCGACCGGCCCGGGCTTGCGCCCGGCATGATCGGCGGCCTCCTCGCGACCCAGGTCGGCGCCGGCTTCCTCGGCGGCATCATCGCCGGCTTCGTGGGCGGCTATGCGGCCCTCTGGATGGTCCGCAACATTCACCTGCCGCGCAGCCTGCAGGGGCTCATGCCGGTGCTGATCGTGCCCTTGGTGACGTCCCTGTTCGTGGGGCTCGTGATGATCTACGTCGTCGGCGAGCCGGTGAAGGCCATCAACACCGGGCTGACGGACTACCTGAAGGGCATGAGCAGTGGCAGCGCCGTCGTGCTCGGCCTGATCATGGGCCTGATGATGGCGTTCGACATGGGCGGGCCCGTCAACAAGGCGGCGTACACGTTCGCGGTCGGCCTGCTCGCGTCGAATGTCTACACGCCCATGGCGGCCGTGATGGCGGCCGGCATGACCCCGCCGCTCGGCCTCGCGCTGGCCACGCGCCTCGCGCCGCGGAAGTTCACCGCCGAGGAGAAGGAAGCCGGCGAGACCGCCTGGGTCCTCGGCCTGGCGTTCATCACGGAGGGGGCGATCCCGTTCGCGGCGGCGGATCCGCTGCGGGTGATCCCGAGCATCATGACCGGCTCGGCCATCACCGCCGCCCTCAGCATGGCCTTCGGCATTCAGCTCCGCGCTCCGCACGGCGGCGTGTTCGTGCTGCCGATCCCGAACGTGATCAACGACCCGCTGCTCTACGCGCTGTGCATCGTGATCGGCACCGTGGTGACGGCGCTCGTCGTGTCGGTGATCAAGCGGCCGGTCGTCGAGGAGATGCCGGCGCCGGCGCTCGCCGAGCCCGCCCTCTCCTGATCGTCGGCCCCGTCCCTGCATGCGAGCCCGTCGCCGTGCGCGGCGGGCTCGCATGGCATTCCTGCGGTGCGTGCGATCGTCCGGATCGCACGGATCGCCAGGGCCGGCCGCCTCAGGGTTCCCCGGCGAGCTCCGCCCCGGCGGCGCGGCAGTCTTCCGCGAACGCATCGAGCGCCTCGTCCGAATCGGCTGCGTCGCGGACGAGCGTCATGATCCGGCTCACGCCGAGATCCCGGTACGCGGCGACCAGGTCGCGCCGCCCCCCGCCGGGGCCGCCCAGCCGCTCCCACCAGATGTGCGCGGAGACCTGCAGCGAGGCGGGGTCGCGCCCGATCTCCTCGCACCGCGCGCGGATCGTCGGCAGCGCGGCGCGCAGCTCGTCCGGCCGCATCCCGTCGACGTTGAGCTCGTCGGCGAAGCGGGCGGCCAGGCGCCAGGTCACGTTCGGCCCGTTGCCGCCGACCATGATGGGCACGCGCGGCTGCTGGAGCGGCTTCGGCACGTTGATCGCATCCTCGACGCGCGCGTACCGCCCATCGTACGTGGCGTGCACCGCGCGTCCGCCCGCCAGCATCCGGCTGACGACCTCGAGCGCGTCGCCGAGGGCGGCCAGCCGTTCGCCCGTATCGGGGAAGCCGTAGCCGTACGCCATCCATTCGTCGCGCTTCCAGCCCGCGCCGATGCCGAGCTCCATCCGCCCGCCGCTGATCACGTCCATCGTGCTGATCATCTTCGCGACGAGGGCCGGGTTCCGGAACCCGTTGTTGATCACGATCTGGCCGAGGCGGATGCGACCCGTGATCGTCGCCAGCGCCGACAGGGCGGTGAACGACTCGAAGGTCAGCTCGTCGGTCGGCTGCGGCACGGTGTGCACGTGGTCGAACAGCCACGCCGACTCGAACCCCAGCCGCTCGACCTGCCGGGTCACCGCGACGGTCCGCGCCCACGCGCGCTCCGACTCCCACCCGTCGTACTCGCCTGTCCACCCCTGCGGCACGATCACGCCGACCTTCATCCACGCACCCCACGGCTCCGCTGTCGCCCCGCCATCGGGGCTCCTGCTGAGTGTCGCAGAGTCGCCGCGGCGGCGATGCACGGCACGCGCGCGCTTTCCAACGAACGGCACTTGCACCTGGCACGTGCGGGGCCACCCTGAGTCCTGCACGGCCGGACGCCCGGTCGAGCCGTGCGCATGGCGGCGGCCCGGCGTGCCGGCGGAGGAAGCGTCCCAGGGGGGATCACGATGGCACGGAACGCGGCGGCCGGCGACGGTGGCGGCACCGGAAGCGGACCCGCAGGTCCGGGCGTTCGACTTCCGGTCCGGGTCCACCGCGAACGACTCGTCAACGCGCCGCCGGCACGGGTCTTCGAAGTCATCGCAGATGCGGCGGTGCTTCCCGTCTGGAACGCGTGCATGGAGGCGCGCGACGTGCAGGGGTCGTTCGATACGCAGGGATCGACGTTCGACGCGACGATCGAGCTCCTCGGCATGCGGTTCGCCGGGCATGGCTCCGTCGTCGCCGTGGAACGCGGGCACCTCGTCGCGCTGCGGGTTGCATGCACCGAGCATGGCGGCACGAGCGAGTGGACGTACCGGCTGGCCGGCATCGACGGATCGACACGCTGCTCCCTCGACGTCGCCTGCGAGGAGTCCGGCACGCTCGTCGTGCTCGACCACATGTTCGGGCGGCCCGCGCTGGAGGCCGCGGTCGAGCGGGCGGCCGGCCGGCTGCTCGACAACCTGGCGGCCGTC
>JAJYGK010000186.1 GCA_021790715.1 Chloroflexota bacterium | reverse complement strand
CCCGGGTCGAGTCCGTCGTCGCGGAGCCGCTGGCGGGGGCCGCCACGCCGGAGCCGGGGAGCGGCTTCCGCATCCTGGAGAGCGTCGCCGAGGCGTCCGCCGAGCGCCTGTTCCCGCCCGACATCGCGACCTGCGACGACTGCCTGCGCGAGCTGTTCGACCCGGCGGACCGGCGCTACCGCTACCCGTTCATCAACTGCACGAACTGCGGGCCGCGTGCCACGATCATCGACGACCTCCCGTACGACCGGCCGCGCACGTCGATGCGCGACTTCCCGCTCTGCCCGGCCTGCGAGGCCGAGTACCGGGACCCGGCCAACCGGCGATTCCATGCCGAGCCCGTGGCGTGCCCGACCTGCGGGCCGCGGCTCGCCCACCGCCGCCCGGGGGATGCGGCACCCGGCGCCTTCGCCGAGGACGCGCTGCAGGCCGCCCTGGCCGACCTCCGCGAGGGGCGGATCGTCGCGATCAAGGGGCTCGGCGGCTATCACCTGGCCTGCGATGCGACCGACGACGCCGCGGTGCGCCGACTGCGCGACCGCAAGCGGCGCTGGGCCAAGCCGTTCGCGGTCATGGCGCGCGACCTCGCCGCCGCGCAGGCGCTGGCGTTCGTCGACGAGGACGAGCGGGAGCTGCTGACATCGCCCGCCAGGCCGATCGTGCTCGTCGAGCGGGGGCCGTCGGGGCTGGCGCCCTCCGTCGCCGGCGATGACCGGCGCGTGGGGCTGTTCCTGCCGTACACGCCGCTCCACCATCTCCTGCTCGCGTCGTTCGAACGGCCGATCGTGTTGACCAGCGGGAACCTGTCGGACGAGCCGCTGGCGACCGACGACGACGAGGCGCTCGAGCGGCTGGGCGGGATCGCCGACGCGTTCCTGCAGCACGACCGCCGGATCCGGGCGCGCTACGACGACTCGGTGACGCGCGTGGTGGCCGGGCGCGAGTCGGTGATCCGTCGCGGGCGCGGCTATGCCCCCGATCCCCTGGACCTGCCGGTCGGCGTCCCCGAGCCGCTGCTGGCCGTCGGCGCCGAGCTCAAGCACACCTTCACCCTCGCCTCCGGGTCGCGGGCGTACGTCGCGCCCCACACGGGCGACCTCGAGGACATGCGCACCTTCCGGGCGTTCGAGGGCAACCTCGCCCACCTGCGCACGCTGCTCGACCTCGACCCGCGGCTCGTCGCGCACGACCTCCACCCGGCGTACCTCTCGACGCAGTTCGCCGCGCGCCACTTCCCCGCCGGGCGGCGCCTCGCCGTCCAGCACCACCACGCCCACGTCGCCTCCGCCGCCGCCGAGGCCGGCATCACCGGCCGGTGCATCGGGGTGGCGTACGACGGGCTCGGGATGGGCGACGACGGCACCTTCTGGGGCGGGGAGCTGCTGCTGTTCGACCTGGCTGGCTACCGGCGCCTCGGCCGGTTCGCCCTCGCCCCGATGCCGGGGGGCGCGATGGCGGTGCGGCGGCCCTACCGGATGGCACTCGGCTACCTGTTCGGCCTGGAGCACGATGGGGCCGCCATGCGTCCCGCCTCGTCCGTCTCCACCCCGCTCGCCGGACCCGGCCGCGCCGCGCCCGCGCCCGAGGGCGCCGAGGCGTTCCTCGACCGGCTCGACCCGCGCGAGGTCGCCATCGTGCGGACCCAGGTCTCGCGCGGCCTGAACGCGCCGCTCGCCTCGAGCGCCGGCCGGCTCTTCGATGCCGTCAGCAGCCTGCTGGGAATCCGCGACGTCGCCGAGTACGAGGCGCAGGCGGCGATCGAGCTCGAGATGCGCGCCGTGCCCACCGACCCGCTCGCGCCGTGCGCGGCCCCCGGCGCGCTGGCGGTGGAAGCCGCGGCCGCGACGTCCGGACGACCCGGCAGGAACGGAGACCCGACGGCGCCGCTGCCGTACCGGCTCGCACGCCGGGACGGCCTGCTCGTGTACGACCCGGCCCCGACGCTGGACGCGCTCCTGGAGGCGGGTGCACGTGGAGTCCCCGCTCCAGTCCTGGCCGCACGCTTCCAGGAGACGATTGCGGAGGTCACCCGCGAGCTGTGCGACGCCGCGCGGCGCGAGACCGGGGTCGGGCGGGTGTGCCTCTCCGGCGGTGTGTTCCAGAATCGGTGGCTGGCCACCGCGCTCCTCGCGCGGCTGACCGCGGACGGGTTCGAGGTCTTCATCAACCGCCGCGTGCCCGTGAACGACGGCGGGATCAGCTACGGGCAGGCGGCGATCGCCGCCGCACGACTGGCCGGCGTGGGGCCGGCCGCACCGGGCACGGCCCGGACGCACTGAAGCAGGAGACAACGCGATGTGCCTGGGGATCCCGGGGAAGGTGATCGAGATCCGCGACGAGGGCGGGCTCGCCATGGGCCGCGTCGACTTCGGCGGAGTGCGGAAGGACGCCTGCCTGGCCTATGTGCCGGAGGTCGGCCTCGGCGACTACGTGATCGTCCACGTCGGCTTCGCCATCAGCAGGGTCGACGAGGAGGAGGCGCTCCGCACGCTGGAGCTGCTCGACCAGCTCGGAAGCATCGAGCAGGAGCTCGCCACGATGGACGCGGGGATGGCCGAGCCGGCGGTCGTCGACCTGGGTCCCGGCACGGCGGATCCCGGGCGTCCGTGGGCCGGGGACGGCGAGCCGGCACGGCGCCCGCCGGTCCCGGAGATGACGCCGTGAAGTACGTCGACGAGTACCGCGACGCGGCGAAGGCGAAGGCGCTCATCCGCGAGATCCGGCGCATCACGACACGCCCCTGGACGATGATGGAGGTCTGCGGCGGGCAGACGCACACGATCGTCAAGCAGGGGCTCGACGAACTGCTGCCCGACGGCGTCCGCATGATCCACGGGCCGGGCTGCCCCGTCTGCGTGACGCCGCTCGAGCAGGTGGACAAGGCGCTCGCGATCGCCGCCGATCCGAACGTCATCTTCACCAGCTACGGCGACATGCTGCGCGTCCCCGGTTCGACGACGGACCTGCTCGCGCTCAAGGCCCGGGGCGCCGACGTCCGCATCGTCTATTCGCCGCTCGATGCCGTCCGCATCGCCCGCCAGCATCCGGACCGGCAGGTCGTCTTCTTCGCGATCGGCTTCGAGACCACGGCGCCGGCGAACGCGATGGCGGTCTGGCAGGCCGCCGAGCAGGGCATCGACAACTTCAGCGTGCTCGTGAGCCACGTGCTCGTGCCGCCGGCGATGGAGGCGATCCTCTCGTCGCCGTCCAACCAGGTGCAGTCGTTCCTCGCCGCCGGGCACGTCTGCGCCGTCATGGGCTGGACCGAGTACGAGCCGATCGCGGCGAAGTACCGCGTCCCGATCGTCGTGACCGGCTTCGAGCCGCTCGACCTGCTCGAGGGCATGCTGATGGCGATCCGCCAGCTCGAGGAGGGGCGGGCCGAGGTGGAGAATCAGTACGTGCGCGCGGTGCGGCGCGAGGGCAACCGCGCGGCGCAGGAGACCGTGTTCCGCGTCTTCGAGATCGGCGACCGCACCTGGCGCGGGATCGGGCAGATCCCGGCGTCGGGCTATCACCTGAAGGAGCGCTTCGCACGCTTCGACGCCGAGCGCCGCTTCCACGTCGGCGACATCGCGACGCGCGAGCATCCGGCGTGCATCGCGGGACAGATCCTGCAGGGCACGAAGACGCCCCTCGACTGCACGGCCTACGGCGTGCTCTGCTCGCCGCGGCGCCCGCTGGGGGCCTCGATGGTGTCGAGCGAGGGCACGTGCGCGGCGTTCCACGCGGCGGGGAGAGGCCTGCGCACGCCGGCGCGCCCCCTCGCGGTCCTGGCCGGAGCGGGGGAGGAGCCGCGATGACCGATCGTCCCGGCCCGGATCCCCTGGGTGCCACCTGCCCGGCTCCTCTCGAGGAGGGGACGCGCGTCCTGCTCGGGCACGGATCGGGCGGACAGCTCTCCGCCGCCCTCATGCGCGACGTGATCGGCCCCGCGCTGGCGGCGGCCTCGGACGGCGGGCCGCTCAACGACGCCGCGGTCCTCGACGTGGCGGGCGCCCGGCTGGCCTTCACGACCGACTCGTTCGTGGTCAGCCCCATTGCCTTCCCGGGCGGCGACATCGGCGAGCTCGCGGTCAACGGGACGGTCAACGACCTCGCGATGATGGGTGCCCGTCCCGTCGCGATCTCCCTGGCGTACGTGATCGAGGAGGGACTGTCCTTCGACGAGCTGCGCGCCGTCACGGCGTCAGTGGCCCGCGCGGCCGCCGCCGCGGGCGTGCGCGTGGTCACGGGCGACACGAAGGTCGTGGGGCGCGGCGCGGCGGACCGCCTCTTCGTCAACACGGCCGGCATCGGCGTCGTGCCGGACGGCGTCTCGCTGGCCGCCGACCGCGCGACGCCCGGTGACGTCGTGCTGCTGTCCGGCCCGATCGGCCTGCACGGGATCGCGATCATGAGCGTGCGCGAGGGACTCGAGTTCGAGGTCGAGATCGCGTCGGACACGCAGCCGCTGCACCGCCTCGCGGCCGCGATCCTGTCCGCGGCGCCGGGCGCGCACGTCCTGCGCGATCCCACGCGCGGCGGGCTGGCCTCGGCGGTGAACGAGATCGCGGCATCGTCCGGCGTGGGGATCGTCCTCGAGGAGGACGCGATCCCCGTGCCGGGTCCCGTCCGCGCCGCCTGCGAGATGCTCGGCCTCGATCCTCTCCACGTCGCGAACGAGGGCAAATGCGTCGCGATCCTGCCCGAGGCGGAGGCGGCCGCGGCGCTGGCCGCCATGCGCGCGCTGCCCGAGGGAGAGGCGTCGGCCGTCATCGGGCGGGTGGTCGCGGACCATGCCGGCATGGTCACGATCCGGACGCTGGTCGGGTCGGAACGAATCGTCGACATGCTCGTCGGCGAGCAGCTCCCGCGCATCTGCTGATGCTGCTGGGCGCCCGGTCCTCGTCCGTCGCACCGGCGAGCGGGCCCGGGTGGTCCACGCTGCCGGCGCGCGCCCGTGCCTTTCGCCTGGCGCACATCGCGTACGGCGTCGTCGGCATGACGACGTTCGGCTACCTCTGGTGGGCCGCACTGACCCGTCGCCGCAACCGACGGCTCGGGTGCGCCATCGGGTTCCTGTCGCTGGAGGGCGTCGCGCTCGTCGCCGGACGTGGTGACTGCCCGTTCGGGCCCCTGCAGCGTCAGCTCGGCGACCCGGTTCCGATGTTCGAACTCGTGCTGCCGCCGCGCGCGGCGAAGGCGGCCGTGCCGACCCTCGCCTGGGCGAGCGTCGCCGGCATCGTCGCGGTGGCGCTGCGCCCACCGAGGGTGGACCCCGCGCCGGCACGGGAGCGAACGCGCTGACCCGGCGCGAGTTTCAGCTCGCCGCCGTCACCGCCTGCATCCGCAGCTCGCTCACGATTCCCTCGGCCCAGGCCTCGATCGCCGGCCAATCGCGGAAGTCGCCCGCGGGCATGGCGTTCTTCGCCGCCGGCATGAGGCCCACGAACCGCTCCATGAGCCCGACCGGCTTCGCTCCGGGGTCCCACGCCCCGAAGAAGATGCGCTGGTCGCGCGGGTGAACCCGCTCGGCCAGCTCGTCGAATTCCTTCGGGCGCGTCGTCACCATGACGTCCCGGCCCTTCTCGTCGACGAGATCGGTGCCGAGCGGCCCGCTGCTGAACAGCCAGGTCGGTCGCCCGGCCAGCGCATGCTCGTTCCGGCGGACGAACGCCGTGCACTCCCTTGCCCAGTGGAACATGTACGCGCAACCGCCCACCACGAAGGCGTCGTAGGTCTCGGCCTGGCGGACGCGGTCGGCCTGCTCGAGCGTGACGGCGAGCCCGCGCCGCTCGAGCGTCTGCGCCACGCGCTCGGCGATCCCTTTCGTTGCGCCGTGACGGCTCGCATATGCGACCAGGACCTTCATCGTTGCTCTCCTCGCAACGAGAGCACGGGTCCCGTCCCGGTGAGCGCGAGCCATGCCAGCGCGGCCGCGAGCGGGATCTCGATGATGCGGAGCGTGATGCCCCAGGTCTCGTACGACGGCGTCCGGCTGGGCGCGACCGAGATGTACATCGCGAACACCAGCACCTGCAGGACGGCCCCGACGATCCACAGGATCCGGCGATCCTGCGTCGCCAGCAGGAGGGCGCCGAGCAGGAACAGGGTCCCGGCAGGCACGCCGAACGCGAGCATCGCGGCCGGGTCGTCCTGCGCGCCCTCGACCACGTGCAGCACGTTGAGGCCGATCAGGTAGTAGATCGCAGCCATCACCGCGGCGATCGCGGCCGCACCCATCCGCACGCGGTGCCGGGTCGCACGCATGGCAGCCTCCCCGCTCCCGGGACGCCATCCGGCAGACAGCGTGGGCCGGCGCCGTCGCGGCCGGGAAGGGTCACACGGCCCGTATCCGCGGCCGTGCGGGCCGGGCGACCCCGACGGGCCCGGGCCGGGCGACCCGGACGGCCCGCAGCGGGCACCCCGCCGGACCGGG
>JAJYGK010000157.1 GCA_021790715.1 Chloroflexota bacterium | reverse complement strand
CACAGAACGCCGCCTTCGAATCGGCGACCTCGACTCGCATGCTCATGCCGGACCGATTCTGCACCGTCCGGGCCGCGAGGGCCACCATCCGCCGTCCGGCGCCTCCGGCCGCATCGCCGGTGCCGCATCGCGACGCGGCGAGTGGCGTTCCGATAGCGATCGCCGCGATCCGTTTGCGGACCTGATCGCCGGTCCGGTCTACAGTCGCTCCATGAACGACGAGACAGTCCCCTCGATGCACGAGATCGGGTCCGCGCCGGAAAGCGGGCCCCTGGCGGACGGCACGCAATCGACCAGCACCCAATCGACCAGCGCGCAATCGACCAGCGCGCACCCGGAGGACGCCTCGCCGTCCGGGCGCGCGGACCAACCGGAGAGCGC
Organism: Chloroflexota bacterium; assembly: GCA_021790715.1. Taxonomy (GTDB): domain Bacteria; phylum Chloroflexota; class Limnocylindria; order Limnocylindrales; family CSP1-4; genus JAJYNJ01. The sequence goes on along the minus strand of JAJYGK010000157.1, from coordinate 6,071 downwards.
GCAGCCGGCGATCGCGTACCGGGCGGAGGGTGCCTATCAGCCGGGCGCCTGCAACATCGGGCCCGCCGAGATCGCCCGGCGGCGCCGTGCCGGCCACGCCGGCGTCGTCGCGAGCGGCACGCTGCTGGCGCTGCTGGTGGCGGCCCGGGCTCCACGCGCCGCCCGGCTCCTGGTCGCGCTGCCGGCCGCCGGGGCTGCGTCGGGGTACCTGCAGGCCCGTCTGCGCTTCTGCGCCGGCTTCGGCATGCGCGGCGTCTACAACTTCGGTGACCTCGGCCGCGTGCAGTCGGTGGAGGAGGCCGATGCCCGCAACCTCGATCGTGCCCGGTCGAGGCAGATCGGGCTCGCCAGCCTCGCGATCGGCGCGGTGACCGGCCTCGTGGCGGCGATCCTGCCGTTCTGAGGGGCGGCCCGGCTCCGAGGAGAGGCGCGCGACGCGCGTCAGCTCACCGCGTACTCGACGGTCACCGAGACGCCGAGCGTCTGCGGGTACGCGATCGGCGGGCAGGCGGGCTCTGGGATGGTGGCCGTCCCGGGCGCCGTCGCGCCACCCGCCGGCGAACTCGTGACGCACCCCGGCGCGTCGGCCGGGACGCCGGCCATCGGGACGACGCCGTAGCCGGGCGAGACGAGCGCGCTCACCGACAGGACGCCGCCCAGGGTGAGCCCGGTCCCGCTCGCGATCGCCTGCGCCTGGGCCTTCGCATCGGACAGCGCGGCCGCGATCGCGCGTCCCTGCGCCGCCGAACGGTCGGACCCGTCGCTCTTCATCTCCGCCTGGCCGGTGCCGGTGACGACGATCGTGTGATCCGGGGCCAGTCCCGGCGTGCCGGCGTACACGGGGTAGGCGATGGCCGAAGAGGCGACGCCCGCACCGCTCGCACCCGCCGCGGCCGACGAGCCGGTCCCGGAGCCGCCTGTGACCGTGACGGCCGGGACATCGGCACCGACAGACAGGGGCGTCGGAGCAGTCTCCATGGCGCCGACCGAGACGTGCGACGGGGCTGCCGACGGAGACGTCCCGGTGGCGGCCGCCTGTCCGGGACCCCAGAGTGCCGCACCGGCGAGAAGCCCCGCGGCCAGGCCGAGGGCGACCCCGACGCCCAGGAATCGTCGTGCTGTGACCATCGCTCGTTCCTCCGGTCTCTCGGCGGCTGCCGATACGCCGTCAGACGGACGGGGTCGCGCGGCGGTTCCCGGCGATGTCAGGGCGCCAGCGTCCGCACCCCCAGCGCGGCCGCCATCGGGCCGGCCAGCGACACGATGTCCTCCGGCAGCAGGCCCATGCCCCGGAGCCCGTCGACCCCGGAGACCCCGTCGAGCCGGCACCGGCGGATCTCCGACCGCTCGAAGCGGGCCTGCGAGAAGGCGGCCCGGGACAGGTCGCAGTCGAGGAAAGCGACCGATTCGCCGCGCACGCCCTCGAAGTCGGCATCGGCGAGCAGGCAGCGCACGAACGTGACGCGCTGGAGCCGCCCGAAACGGAACGACGAGAGATCGGCCCGGCAATCCTCGACGCGCACGTCGGTCAGGGTCCCGGCCGGCCAGCCCATGCCCGTGAGCCGCGCGCGGCGCAGCGTGACGCGGATGAGCGAGGAATCGCGCGCGGCCAGGTTGGCGAGGTTCGAGGCGTTCACCTCCGCGTCGGCCAGGACCAGCCGCGAGCACTGCGCGCCGGAGAGGTCGACGGTCTCGAGCCGGCAACCGGCGAACTCGACGGCCGCGAGGCCGGCGCCGGGCAGCGACCACCCGTCCGCGCGGATCGCCCGCCAGGTCACGTCGTGGAGTTCCGCCGCCACCGGCGCGTCCGCGGCCCCCAGCCCACGCGGCAGGCGCGGTGCCATCGGCGGCTGCGGCGCCAGCGGGTCGGTTCGCCCGCCTCGTTCGGAACGCCCACGACGATCGGGCCGCGCAGGCGGCGCGAGGCGGCCGGATCCTGCGTGCCCGGCCTCCCGATCCGCGACCACGACCCAGTAGCGCTCCGCGTGGCCGGGGAGTTCTCCCTCCCGCGCGACCCGCGCGTGGTAGGTGCGCAGCGCCTCCAGCACCCCGCCGCTCCCCTCGAACTGGCGGCCGACCTGGCTCGCGTAGGCGGCGATCCCCTCGGCCTTGCGCTCGAGCCAGGGCGAGATCCCGACGTACTCCGGCCGGAGCGCGCTCCCGGGCGGGAGCGCGAGCTCGCGGTCCGGCGGCAGCGAGCGCCCGCCGCCCGGCAGGACCCCGGGCCCGCGGAACTCCATCCGTGCCGCGTACGGGAAGTCCTCGTACAGGCGGAGCGAGGGCCGCGCCTCCCTCGCGGGCGGCGCCGTCCTCGGCGGCGGGACGTGCGTGGCGGCGTCGGGCGGCGCCGTGTCGGCCTCGGCGGCCAGGGCCAGCACGGCATCGCGGCACAGCACGTGGTCGACATGGTTGCCCACCCCGAGCGGCGCGCAGATGTCCGTCGCGCCGAGCTCCCCGAGCGCGCGACGCAGCGGCTCGATCGGTGGGGCGTCGTCCGCGTGCACGGGGCCGGTGAGCTGCTCGTCGCCCTCGTAGCCGCGGTACACGGCGTCGGGCAGATCCAGCCGCACCATGCGCACGCCGAACAGCCGCGCGTACGCCTCGTCCTCCAGGTTGCGCGCGTGCGCGATCCCGGCCGCCCCGACCGTTTCGGCGGCCGTGCCGTCCGGTGCACCGAAGCCCAGCGCCTCCCGCTGGTACGGCGTCAGCGCCGCACCATCGCCGATCCCGGAGTACACCGTGACGATCGCCACATCCTCGCCGCGTGCCGCCAGCGCGGCGACGAGGCCGCCGCACGAGAGGGCGATGTCGTCGGGATGCGGCGCGACGAAGACGTGGGCGACGCGGCTCATGCGAACGGTCCGTGTCGGCGCATCCCGCGCCTCATGCGAAGCCGTAGCGGCCGACGAGCGGCACGAACACGCACGGGTCCGAGATCCGCTCGTCGATGCGGTCGCCGACCCGCGTGCAGACGTGGAGCGACTGCTCGCCACGCGGGCCGACCGGGATCACCAGCCGGCCGCCGTCGGCGAGCTGGTCGAGCAGCGGGGCCGGGACGTCCGGCGCCGCCGCCCCGACGACGATCCCGTCGTACGGTGCGCCAGGGGGCCACCCCTCGCTGCCGTCGCCGAGCACGCACGCGATCCGGCCGCCGAGCCTGATCTCGGCCAGCCGTGCCGCAGCCGCCCGGGACAGCTCGGGGTCGCGCTCGATCGAGACGACCTCCACGCCCATCGCGGCGAGGATCGCGGCCTGGTAACCCGATCCCGTCCCGACGTCCAGCGCGCGCGGCGGCACGTGCGTCGTTTCACTCGCGGCTCCGCCGCCGCGGGGTCCACCCACCGTCTCTCCGCGGACCTCGTTCGGGGCAGCGAGCCCGGCCTCACGGACGAGGTGCAGGAGCTCGGTCATGCGGGCCACGATGTACGGCTGCGAGATCGTCTGGCCGCGCCCGATGCCCAGCGCCTCGTCGTCGTAGGCGAACTCGACGAGCTCGGGCGGAACGAACCGCTCGCGAGGGACGCTGGCGAAGGCAGCGAGCACCGCGGAGTCACGGATCCCGGCCGCGTGCAGCTGGGCCACGAGCATGCGCCGGCGTGTCTCGAACAGGTCCCCCTGAGCGGCCATGCCCGGCGCCTGCCGTTTCGGCCCCGCGATCAGCTCGCTGCGGGGCTGACCGAAGGTGCTGCGCTCGGTGCCGGGGCCCCGCTCGACGACGGGGCGGCACTCGTCCCGGCGCCTGCGCTGGCCGCGGGGCTGACGATCGGGCTCGCAGCGCCGCTGGCCGCCGGGCTCACCGAGGTGGAGGCGGCCGGCGAGGCGGGCGCCGTGATCGACGGCGCCGCGGTCGGAGGCGGCGTGGGCGAGGGGCTCGGCGTCAGGACACCGCCGTGACCGAGGAGGAGCGCGTACACGAACACGAGCGCGAAGAGGCCGACGACGATGCCGACCCAGACCTTGGAGACCGGGTCGTCGACGTAGGTCGGGGTCTCCGGCGCAGCGCTCGGGGTCGACGACGCCGGCGCGGGGTTGGCCCGCCCGCCGCCGGACGACCTGCGGCCCGTGCCGGTCGCCCGCGCCTTCCGGGCGGGAGTCGCGGGCCCCGGTGTTCGAGGTGCGGCCCGTTCGGCCGGTTCCTCGATCGGTTCCTCGGCGGCATCTTCGACTGGTTCTTCGGCCGGTTCCTCGGCGGGCTCCCCCGCCTCCTCCTGGGGCGCGGGCTCGTCGGGGCTCCATCGGGGCTCGGTCATGCCGTTGTCGTGCTCCTCATGGTCGCGATGGCGCGCCCGGGGACGGGGCGAGTGCCGCAGGCAGCGGCGATGCGAACGCAGCCAGATCAGACGCCTTCACGTGGCGCGACGTGATTATCGCCGAGCGCGGGACCATCGCGCAGGATCTCCCGTCACGCGCCGCAGACCACCGGCCGCGGGTCACGCTGGGGGCCGCGTGCTGCGGATCACGCGTTGCGGACCGCCGGCAGCAGCAGGCCGACCACGCCGGCCAGCGCGGTGACGATCCCGAACGAGACGAACACGAGCGGGACGCCGACCGCCTGCCCGAGGAGGCCGCTCACGGCCATCGCGAGCGTGAGGGGTCCCAGCACCATGCTGAAGCGGATCCCGACCACCCGCCCCATCAGGTCCTGCGGCGTGCGCTCGGCGAACAGCGTCTGGGTCGGGATGATGAACACCATGTTCGCGACGCCGGCCGCGGCCGCGCACGCCAGGGCGACCACCTCGTTGTTCGTCAGGCCGAGCAGGATGGTGGCGATCCCGAGCGCGAAGTACCCCGCGACCACGAGGTGGCCCTTGCGCCAGCGCGACCCGACCGCACCGATCGCCACGCCGCCGGCCAGGCTGCCGAGGCCGATCAGGAGGTCGATCGCGGCGTAGCTCTGCGGGTAGGGGATGATCGAGCCGCGCAGCACGTCGCGGGCGTAGACCACCGTCAGGGCGACGGTGGCCGCGGGAGCGAGCTGTGCCACGCCGCTGATCACCGTGTTCTGGAGAAGCGGCGCATCGGCGCGCAGGAACCGCCACGCCTCCCTGATCTCGCCGAGGTAGCGCTCCAGCGAGCCGGAGACGGCGGGGCCGACCGAGCGGGCGACGGGCGGGATGGTGATCGAGAGGAGCAGCGCCGCGCTCACGAGGTACGAGACCGCGTCGCACCAGAACGCCAGGGTCAGCGCGCTACCCAGGAATGCCACGAAGAGCCCGGCGATCGGGTAGCCGGCGAGATCCGCGATCGTCTCGGCGGTGTACATCGCGGCGTTGGCGGGCGTCAGGTCGTCGGCGGCGACGATGCGCGGGATGACGGCCGACCTGGCCGGCCTGAAGAAGATGCTCACCGTCGTGACGCCGAAGACGACGGGGTACACCAGCAGCACGCTGTGCTGCGCGGCCAGCGGGACCAGGAGCACGAGCCCCGCGCGGATCAGGTCGCTCAGGACCATCACGCGCCGCTGGTCCCACCTGTCGACGAATGCCCCGGCAAACGGCCCGAACAGGAGGTTCGGCAGCGTGGCCGCGAGGAAGGTCAGGCCGACGTCGAGCGCCGACCCGGTGATCGAGAGCACGAGCACGCCGAGGGCGATCTGGTTCAGGCGGTCTCCGAGCAGGCTGATCGTCTGGCCGACCCAGAGCGCGGAGAACCGTGCGTCGAGCGCGAGGCGGACGTACGGATGCCCTGCCAGCCGTGCCCGGCGTGGCCGGGGCAGCGCCAGGGGAGGCGCCGCGACCGCGCCGCCCGCCGGGATGGCCGCAGCCAGCGATCCTCCTGCCGGCACCGCCGCAGCAGCCGATCCTCCTGCCGGCACCGCCGCCATCGTGGCCGCTCCCGTGACCGAAGCGGCGGCCGGTGGTCCGAACAGGGTGTCCGAGACGTCCGGCTGCAGGTTCACGCCGCCGCTCGCGCCGCCCAGCAGGAGCGGCCGGCTCAGCACGGCAGCAGCCGCGGCCTCCGATCTCGGTGCCAGCCCGGGAGCACGGTGGCGCACCAGGCGACCGGGGATGGCATCTCCGCCGGGCAGGTCGCCAGGCTCACCGGCCCGGCCGTACCCCGGCCGCGCGATC
>JAJYGK010000215.1 GCA_021790715.1 Chloroflexota bacterium | reverse complement strand
GGGCGCCGATCCCAGCCGCGCCAGGAGCGCCTGGCTGTCGAACGGCTCCCCGATCCCGCTCGTGTGGTCGAGGAGCTCGCGGATCGTCACGCCGCGGGCCGGCGTGAAGTCGGGCAGCCAGCGCGAGACGGGATCGTCCAGCGACAGGACGTGCGCGTTCGCGAGCTCCAGCGTCAGCGCGGCGAGGAACGTCTTCGTGATGCTGCCGGCGTCGAACAGTGTGGTGGGCGTGACGCGCTGCCGCGTCGCGAGATCGGCGTAGCCGGCATCGGCGGTCCACGTCTCGCCGTCCGCCAGCCGGACCACCGCCTGGACGCCGGGCAGGTGATGGGTCTCGCGCAGGCGCAGCAGGGCGGCCGACAGGCGGGCTCGGACCGCGGGCGAGAGGAGGGCGGCGCCGCCCGGTCCGGTGGACGTCGGCGTTGCCGCAGGCGGGGAGGCGGAATCGGCGGGTCCGGTCGCGCCGCTCGTGGCGGCGCCGCCGGCGCCCGGGGTTCCCGGCCGCACGGCCGCGCGCACCCCGGACGGTCCCGTGCCGGACGTCGCCCCGTGTGCCACCGGCGCGGCCCCGGAGACCGTGGCGCTGCAGCCGACGACGGCAAGGGCGACGACCAGGAGGAGGGTGGCCCGGAGCCCGCGGCGCACCCGCAGGGGGCCACCGGCCTGGTGCGACGGGGAGTTCGACGGGATGCTGGGACGCAATGCTTGCTCCACGCGGGCGAGCCGGAAGGCTCACGCCAGCGTAGACGGTCCGGTCGTTCGGCGACGTCGCACGGCATGTCGGGTCGTTGCGCCGGCACCACCGCGATCCGGATCGCAGGACCGCAGCGGGGCAGCAAGGTGTGGCGGGATCCCTGCGACGTGCGGGCTCCTTCCCGTCACATAGGGTCCCGCCATGCGAGAGGGGACCGGCGCGACGGGCGGAGCGCGATCAGACTGGGCCGACGCGGACTGGGCAGACGCGGAGAGGTCGGATGCGGCCTGGGCGGCCGCGGGGGCGACGCCCGGCTTCCGCGGCGGGGACCGGGCCGCGTGGATCCCGGACCTCGTCCGTCGGGTCGTGCCCGTGGCGCTGCGCATCGCGGCCTGGGGGCTGCCCGTCGGCCTCGGCGCCCTCATCCTGTACCAGGACTGGCCGCGCCGGGTGCTCGGCGCTCCCTACGACGAGCTGTGGCTCGCCCTGGTGGTCCTGGGCACGCTGACGCTCGCGGCGGTGGCACGGGTCGAACGGGCGCGTCTCACTGTGGCGCCCTTCCTGGCGATCGAGGCCGCCGCCGCCTGTGCGCTGACGGACGTCCTCGTGTTCGCCGGGGAGCCTGTCCGCGACTTCCTGATCTACCGGCACGCCGGCGCCGCGTTCCTGGCCGCCGCTCCCGTCTACCTCGCGGCCCCCCTGCACGCCTACCCGGCCAACCCGGGCGATCTTCCCTACCTCTACCCGCCGCCGACGCTGCCGTTCGCCGCCATGCTGGCCGTGCCGCCCGAGCCGATCGCCGCGGCGGGGTGGGTCGCGTTCTCGGCCCTGGCGGTGCTCCTCGCCCTGCGCCGCTTCGGTCTCTCCTGGGCATGGGCGCTGGCCGCCATCGCCTGGCCGCCCGTCTTCGTGGGGCTCTACGTCGGCAACGTTGCGGTTCCGGCAGCTGCGCTGTTCGCGCTGGGGCCGAGCCTGGGCTGGTCGCTCGTGCTCGGGCCGGTGATCAAGCCGCAGGACGCGATCCCCGCGCTGTGGGTGCTGCGCACCGGCCGCTGGCGGCAGCTGGCGGTCGGCGTCAGCGTGCTGCTGGCGCTGGTGATCGGCACGCTCCCGCTGACGGGCCTGGATCGCTGGATGCAATGGCTCGGGGCGCTCGTCGCGTACCGGCAGTCGCAGGCGATCATGCCTGGCCTCTACGGCGCCTCGCTCTCGCACCTGCTGCCCTACGGGGCGTTCCTGCTGGTGGCGGGGATCGCGGTCGTGCTCGCGCTCCGGTACCGCGGCCGCCGCGGCCTGGCGGCGCTCGGACTGGCCTCGACGGCCGTCTCGCCGGTGCTGTGGGCGCACGGATTCATCGTCGCCGCGCCCGCGTTCCTCATGCTGGGCGCGCCGCTGCTGTGGACGGCCGTGGGCCTGACGTCGCTCCTCAACACCGGGCCGGGATGGCAGCTCGTCATGCTGCTGGGCGCGCTGCCCCTCGCCGTCGCGTGGACCCGGCACCGGGCCGGAGAGCCCTGGCATCCGCTGGGACCGGCCGCCGGCCCGTGGCCGGCCGCCGACGACGGAGGCGACGCGGAGCCAGAGGAGGAGACGGCGGCGGCTGCGCGATCGTGAGGGCTGCCGGCGCACGCGGCCGCCGGCGCGCGATCAGATGGCGATGACGTGCAGGAGGTCGACCAGGACCCACACGAGCGCGAGGAAGACCACCACGAACGCCGCGTACGTCCCGATGCGCCGCAGGTCGCGGGCGACGTAGACGTACTCCTCGGAGGCCTTCTGGGCGAGGACGCCGGCCGACCGCTGCGCGGAGCGGGCCTGCGAGCGAGCCGTTGCCGGGCGCGGCGTGACGGCGGCCGCCTGGGGAGCGGGGTCGAGAGTCGCGACCGCCGCTGCGGTCTCGGCCGGGATGGTCGGGCGCGGCGCGGCCGGGCGCGCGGACGGCGCCGACTGGGGTCGCGATCGCTTGGTTGACCGCGTGGCGCGCGGGCGCTTGCTCATCGACGGAGGGACCTCGTGTGTGGGACCGGCGAGCGGGGGAACGCCGCCCGGCGGCTAGGATAACCCGTTCCGATACGCCGTGACGCACAAGGTGGCACGGCGGGCTGTCACCGTGGCGCCGTGATCCACACCGAGACGGCCATCAGCGACGAGGCGACGGGCGCGGGGAACCTCCGCGAGGCGGCCGGGGTGACCGAGGCGACCGAGGCGGCCGGGGCGGCCGGGGCGGCCGCGGTGGCGGAGGCGGCGGAGGCGGCGGAGGTGACGAGCGCCGCCGGAGGCCTGCTCCAGGGGCTGGACGCGGCCCAGCGTCGTGCCGTCACGCACGGGGAGGGGCCGCTCCTGGTCGTCGCCGGCGCGGGCACCGGCAAGACGCGCGTGATCACCCGCCGGGTCGCCTGGCTCATCGCCACGCGCCGCGCGCGCCCGTCCGAGATCCTCGCCCTCACGTTCACCGACCGTGCCGCCGACGAGATGCAGGCACGGGTCGACGCGCTCGTGCCGTACGGCTACGTCGACACGGCCATCCACACGTTCCACGCCTTCGGCGACCGCGTGCTTCGCGAGTTCGCGTTCGAGCTCGGGCTTCCGTCGGATCCGCGCGTCCTGACGCGGCCGGAGGCGGTCGTCTTCCTGCGCGAGCACCTGTTCGAGCTGGGGCTCGATCGGTATCGCCCGCTGGGGGACCCGACGCGCTTCCTGGACGCGCTGATCGGCCTGTTCAGCCGCGCCAAGGACGAGGACGTGGATGCCGAGACGTACCTCGTGCACGCCCGCCAGCTGCTCGCGACGGCCGAATCGTCCATCCCGGGGCCTGATCCGGCGGCGATCGAGGAGGCGCGCAACCAGGTAGAGATCGCCACGGCGTACGCGCGATACCAGCAGCTGCTCGCGGCAGCGGGGTGCGTCGACTTCGGGGACCAGGTGCACCTCGCGGTGCGTCTCCTGCGCGAGCATCCGGCCGTGCGCGAGCGGCTCCGGCGGCGGTACCGGTACGTGCTGGTGGACGAGTTCCAGGACACGAACCGAGCCCAGCTCGAGCTCCTCGCGCTGCTGGCCGGGGAGCGGGGCAACCTCACGGTCGTCGGGGATGACGACCAGGCGATCTACGCGTTCCGCGGGGCCGCGGTACGGAACATCCTGGAGTTCCGGCGGCGGTTCGGTGCGCGGGTCGTGGTGCTGCGGCGGAATCACCGCTCCCGGGCCCCCGTCCTCGAGGCCGCGCGTCGCCTGATCCTGCACAACGACCCGGACCGGCTCGAGGTGCGCGAGGGGCTCGACAAGCGCCTGGTGGCCGTCCGACGCGCGCGACGGCCCCAGCCCGTGCTGCACCGCGTGTTTGCCACCGCGGCGGATGAGGCGGACTTCGTCGCTGCCGAGGTCGCCGCCCGTATCCGCCACGGGATTCCGCCCCGCGAGATCGGCGTGCTCGTGCGGGCCAACGCGGACGCCGATCCCATCCTGCGGTCGCTCAACATGCAGGGCGTCGCGTGGCGGTTCAGCGGGGCCTCGGGGCTGTACGGCCGTCCGCCCGTCCGGCGCCTCCTGGCACTGCTCCGCGCGGTGGCCAACCCGGATTCGACCGTCGACGTCTACGCCCTCGCCACGGCCGAGCCGTACCGGCTGGGCGGGGGTGAGCTGTCGCGCCTGCTCGAGGCTGCACGACGGAGGCATGCCTCACTCTGGACGGTCCTCGAGGAGGTGGCGTCCGGGGATCGCCGCGACGTGTCCGCGGACGCCGCGGGCGCCGTCGAGCGCCTGGTGGCCGACCTCCGCGCGGCCATCGCGCTGTCTCACCGGCGACCGGCCGGTGAGGTCCTGTACGACTTCCTGCGTCGCAGCGGGACCCTCGCCACGCTGGCCGGTCGGCCGGAGAGCGCCGCCGACGCGGTCGACGTCGCGCGGTTCTTCGAGATCGTGCGGCGGCAGTGTGACCTGCTGTCCGATCCGCGGGTGCCGTTCCTGGCACCGCACCTCGCCACGCTCGTGGACGCCGGCGACGACCCGGCGGCGGCACCGGAGGACGAAGGCGAGGCCGTCTCGGTGCTGACCGTGCACAAGGCCAAGGGCCTCGAGTTCCGGGTCGTCTTCGTCGCCGGCCTGGCCGACGGCCGCTTCCCGGTCCGCTCGCGGCGCGAGGCGCTGTCGCTGCCGGAGGGACTCGGCGGGGCCGGCGGGCCGGGCGGGACGGACCGCGACGACGCGGTCGCGGAGGAACGACGGCTGTGCTACGTGGCGATGACACGTGCCCGGGACGAGCTCGTGCTGACGAGCGCGGCCGACACCGGCGGCCGCCGGCTGCGGCACGTCTCGCCGTTCGTGGCGGAGGCGCTCGACCTGCCGCCCGCCGTCCGGACCGGGCCACGCGCCGCCGACGAGCCGGTCACGGCGCGTCCGGGACGGGACACGGGCGGGGTCACCGCGGGGAGCGTCACCGGCCTCGCTGCGGCCCGGCTGGCGCGCTTCGCGGCGCCCGATCCGGAGCCGGCCGGGTCGCGTGCCCCGCGCGCGCCCTCGGTCCTCAGCTTCACGCAGATCGACGAGTACCTGGCCTGCCCGGCTCGGTACCGGTACCGCCACGTCCTCCGCCTGCCCACGCCGCCGCACCACGCGGTGACGTACGGGATCGCACTCCACGACGCCGTGGCGGCCTTCGGGCGGAGCCAGATCCAGGGCCGGCCGCTGTCCGAGGCGGGGATCCTCGACGCGTTCGCGCATGCCTGGTCCGGGCTCGGGTTCCTCTCCCGGGAGCACGAGGAGGCGCGGCTGGCCGCCGGTCGCGAGGCCCTCGTGCGGTTCCGCGTCGCGGCGCTGCGCTCGGCGCGCCGCCCCATCGCCGTGGAGGAGCCGTTCTCCGTCTCGCTCGGCGGGATCCGGCTGCAGGGCCGGTTCGACCGCGTGGACGAGTCGCCGCACGGGGTCGTCGTGACGGACTTCAAGTCGAGCGACGTGCGGGAGCCGGCGCGGGCGCGCGAACGGGCACGCGAGTCGCTGCAGCTCGCCCTGTACGCGATGGCGTGGCGCGAGCGGGACGGTGCGCTCCCGGTGGCAACCGAGCTCGCGTTCCTGGATTCCGGCGTGACGGGCAGCGTCGCGCCGGAGCCCGCCCGGCTCGATCGTGCCGCGGGCCGGATCGGGGAGGCGGCCGCGGGAATCCGCTCGGACGCGTTCGACGCGCGCCCGGATCCCGTGACGTGCCGGTACTGCCCGTTCCGGGAGATCTGCCCCGCGAGCGCCGCGTAGACTCGGGCCGGCCGACCGCCCGGCACGTCCGGGCCGGCGCCGGGAGCCAGGAGCGAGATGCCGCAGCGCGACCGCCTCACTGCCATCGTGCTCATCGCGATCGCCGTCGCGAGCTGGTTCGTGGTCGCCGTCATGGTCACCACCGTCTCGCCCACCGGCCGCCCCGAGGTGCAGATCGCGGGGGCGATCCTCATCGGCGTGGCGTGCGGTGTGTCCACCGTCCCGCTGGCGTGGCTGGCCGTCTTCAGCCGGCGGCGCCGGGTGGCACGGCCGGGCGACTGGGCCCGTGCGGTGCGGCGTGGCGCCTGGGTCTGGCTGGTCGTGACCATGCTCGTCGCGCTCCGCACCCAGCACGCGTTCAGTCCCCCGATCGCCCTCTTCGTCATCGTGATGGCCGCCTTCGTCGAGGTGAGCCTGAGCATCCAGCGCTGACGCGGTCGTCGCGGCGGCCCGGATCCGTTGCGTTCGGAGCCCGCTCCACCGGTTCGGCCGGCCGCTCCCTGCAACCCGGCGCGGGCGCTGCCGCGGGTCGCGCGCCGGGGCCCCGGGAACCGGACCGGGCGGTCTACGATTCCCCCCGGACTGCCGGCGCTCGC